>DASXUA010000059.1:0-7752 GCA_036505095.1 Phycisphaerae bacterium | reverse complement strand
CGCCAACACCCTTGACCTGCTGGCGTGCGTCAGCGAGATCAACACCTGCGTGGCAGCGGGAACGTGCGGCCAGCCGGCCGTGCTGGCACAGTACGACGTGAATCGTGATGGCAACGTCAACACGCTGGACCTGCTGCGGATCGTTCAATTGCTGAACGGCACGAACACTCAGAACGCCTGGAACGGCGTATCCTTGCCGCTGCAACCGTGACTGAACGCTCTGGAATCCGGCGATTGGAGTACGCGCGTCCGGCTGTGAATGAGAAAAATATCAAAAATTCTTCGTGAAATCTTCAAGCGGACTCGGCGGGCGCGAGCTTCGGTCGTCTCGAAAGTTAGGCGCAGTGCGCCTTGGCACGCGGCGCCTGTGAATTGTTTGGCGCGCCGGATTTTTGTTGGCGCAAGCGTACGCCGCGAGTTACATTGACCATGGTTGAAAAGTTGCTTGAGCCTCGCACCTAATCGGTGGTCCTGGGGACTCCGGTCGATCTGAGGCAAGCCCAAAGATGCGGGCGCGATCTTCGAGTAATCGATCGTCGGCACCGCAGAGGTGAACCCATAGCCCGGGCTTGCATCAGGTCAAACACCAGGATCGGCGGCGGTGCAAAAACCTTAAGAAGGCGGCTTGGGCCGTGGCTCCTCCGGGAGTTGCGGCTTGAGCGAGCCGGTGATCGATTGAGACTCCGCGGTGCCGGTGCGGCGGCGGTTAGCGCTGCTGCCATCCACCAAGCACGCGGGAGGAGGTCGGCCTGATGAGGGCCGATTCAAGATCATCGGTGGTGGCCTTGGAAAGGCAAAAGCCCAGGGGAGCATCTGGCCGGTGCGGCGCCTAACCGCAGTCATGCCGGCAAAGGACTCCCGCAAGGGTCAAAGCCCAGAGGCCGCGGCCCGCCGGTCCGCACCGTTGGATTCGTCCGACGGACCAACGGCGGGAGAAACGGCGCGTGGGTCCACCCCGGCCGGAATGCCGGGCGTACCTTGCGAGAGGAGCAAGCTCCGAAGGGTTCAATCCCAGGGGCGCTGCCGGAACGAAATAAGTCCGGCGAGTCGTCGAAGGGCGGAAACCGTCAAGAGGGTAACCAAACCCTGAAGGCGGAACGTAGCGGGTCATGGCAAAGGGCCCGCAGTAAGTGGACCTTCGACGGCGGCATGTGCCGTAGGGAAGCAAAGCTCAAGAGAGGATCTCGGCGAAGTGCCGCCGGGCACAGCGCCAAGATAGGATCGAAAGCGGGGGCTCTGGAGGAAGGCCGAACTCGACGAGAGGAATGATCGGACGCCTAAAAACGCCCGGTGATGCCGGTCGCGGGAAGACCACAAGGCCGAATACATGGGTCAACGGCGTAGTGGGATCGCTTAAGCCATACGGGCGATACCCGGCCGGTACAAAACTCTGGACGAGAGCCAATTCCACGAGAGCGCCGCAGCGCGGTGGCGATGTCGCGCGGCGGAGCGGTCGATTCGAAAACTCTGAAGAGCCGACAGGCCGAGCAACCTTTCGCCATTTTTGATTTGCCACTTCCCGGCACGAACGCCCGCGAAAGCGGGCGTTGGCGTTTGTGGGCAGAAGAGGGTTCTTGACACAAGTAACCGGCCCACCTTACAATAGCCGAACGAGGAGGACTTAGCATGCGACGTACTCCTTCACCCGTTCGGAAGCAGTTCCCTCCATTCGAGAGCGGCAATGGCACCACCTCTTCAGGGAGCGATGGTCGCGCGCGGCTGCGCATAGCACGTATCGTCAAAACTCGACGTATCGCATTCGGGTGGTACGGCGGCAAGTTTTCGCATCTGGATTGGTTGCTTCCGCTGCTGCCGCGCTGCCACCACTATTGCGAGCCCTTCGGCGGATCCGCCGCAGTCCTGCTCAATCGTGCCCCCTCTCCCGTGGAGACCTACAACGACATTGATGGCGAGGTGGTGAACTTCTTTCGGATATTGCGCGAGCAGAAATCAGCCCTGGTCGAAGCCATTGGACTTACACCGTTCTCGCGCGAGGAGTTTTATGTCGCCTGTACCCCTCCGCAAAGTCCTCTCTGCGACTTGGAACGTGCACGTCGATTCTTTGTGCGGGCCCGCCAAGTCCGAACCGGCTTGGCCCAGAGAGCGTCCCTTGGTCGATGGGCGAACTGCAAACGTACCAGCCGGGCAGGGATGAGCGGGGTTGTGTCGCGGTGGCTGGGCAGCATCCAGCAGCTTCCCGAAATCGCTGAGCGTTTGCTTCGCGTGCAGATCGAGAACCGCCCCGCTCTCGAGGTGGTCGAACTGTATGACGACGCGGACACGCTGTTCTACTGCGATCCACCTTACCCGCACGAAAGTCGCGGTGACACGAACGCCTACGGGTTTGAAATGACGGACGCCGAGCACCGGGCTTTGGCACGACGGCTTGCCGGCGCGAAGGGGCGAGTCGCGGTCTCGGGCTACCGTTGCGCTCTGCTCGACGAGCTCTACAGGCTATGGAGACGCATGGACGCGCCGGTCAAGAATTGCCACTCGGTCAAGACGAGCCGCCAGGAGGCGCTCTGGGTCAACTGTTAACGGATGGAATGCCCACGCTGTCTCCATCGGAGTTGATCGAGCGCGCCGCTGCCCACCTGGATGCATCGTGGGTGCAGACCGAGTCTGGCGGGGCCTCGGTGCAAGCGTCCCAAGCGGTGCCAGATGAAAATTCGGGAGGCGATCCACCGCTGCATCAATTCAAATACGCTGAGCTACCGATACGTGCTACCCACCCAATTGCTCGCGAAGGCTGTGGATCCGGCGCTCGATTGCCGAATCATTCAGAAGAAGGCTGGTCTTCCCGGAGCATTTGACGCTCGCAGTCTGTGCCACCGAGTCATTGTGCCATTCGATCGCGCGCACCACAATGTGCTCGGTGGTTCAAAGGAGCCGTACCTAAACAACCCATTACGGATCCCGGGCCTCCTGCCGGGCTCCCGCGCTGCCCAGAAGAACAAAGCGGGATTTGATGATCTATGCATGGTGCTGGATTTCGCCCAATCACACGCGGATTCGACGGGAGCACTCCTTGCGTGCGTGCTCCTCGCGATACGCGACCGAATGGAGCGGGTGCAGATCGTTTATCCGGTGCCAAACCGAGCTAGCGCGGGCCGAGCGCTGGTCGCGTTACAGCAGTTGTTGGCAGAGTCCAGCGGCGGCCTTCGACTGCAAGTCGTCGCGGTGGCATTGTTCCGGACGATCGGCGAGTACCTCCGGCTGTACGTCGCCGTGCGCAGCGCGAGCGTGAACGCCGCGGACGAGAGCACCGGGCTTGTTGCGGACATCGAGTGCGTTGACGAAGCCGACAATGTGGTGCTGGCCGCGGAAGTCAAGGACCGACAAGTCGTTCTGACGCAGGTTCAGGACAAGCTCCCCGGTATCCGGGAACGGGGAATTCGCGAATTGCTGTTTCTCGTTCAGGGCGGCGTGGCGGAACCGGATCGTGGCGCGGTGGCGGAGCTGTCCGAACAGCAGTTCGCGACAGGCCAGAACATCTACGTCTGCGAGTTCGGGAATTTCCTCGACGTGTGCCTCGTATTGCTCGGTGAGTCTGGCAGGCGTGTGCTGCTAAAGCACATCGGCGCTGAGCTCGACGCGCAGCGCGCAGACTTGGTTCACCGAAGTGCGTGGCGCGATCTGCTGGCTTCGATGTAATTCTGGGCGCCTTGCACCCCATAGGGGCGATACGCGGCCGGCAAAAACTCTGAACGAGACGCCGGTTCCACGAGAGCGCCGCAGCGCGGCGGAGACGTCGCGAGGCGGAGCGGTCGATTCGAAAACTCTGAAGAGCCGACAGGCCAGGCAACTTTTCGCCATTTTTGATTTGCCACTTCCCGGCACGAACGCCCGCGAAAGCAGGCGTTGGCGTTTTTTTGCTTCGTAGCGCCGGCTTCCAGGCGGCATGTATCGCCGGCATCCCGCCGGGCGGTGGTTAATCCCCGGCGCCGCTGAGGATCAAATAGGCGGACTTTGAGCGTGCGACTGCAGAGTACTGCTCCGCAGTCTCGCGTCCGGACTGCGCAGGCCTCCCCCGGAGCCGCTCGCGCCCCTGACGGCTGGTCCGAAACGGCTTGCCGAAGTATGATCAGGGGCGTGGAAAAGGTCGTGCAGCGCTTCGAATCATTCGCCGAGTCCGAGCGGGCCGAGCGGCGGTATTACCACAACCTCACGCCCCAGCGGCGCCTGGAAATCCTGCTCGAGCTCATCGCCCAGCACGCACCGAAGCATCATGGGACTACAGAGCGACCTGCGCCAGTTTATCGAATTGTTGAACTCCGTCGGCGTTAAGTACGTGATCGTCGGCGGCTACGCCGTCGCGTTCCACGGACACCCGCGCTACACCGGCGATATCGATTTCCTGGTGCAGGTGTCGGACGAGAACGCCCGCAGAATCGAGGAGGTGCTTCGACAGTTCGGTTTCGGTAGCCTCGGGCTGACCGCGGGCGACTTCCTTAAGCCTGACGTCATCGTGCAGCTTGGATATCCACCTTATCGGATTGACATTCTCACGAGTGCGGCCGGCATTGATTTCGACGAGGCGTGGAACCATCGTGTTTCCGCACCGCTGGACGGCACGCCAACGCATTTCATCAGCAGGGATCTGCTGCTTGCAAACAAAGCCGCCGTCGGGCGGACGAAGGATATCGCCGACATCGACGCCATCCAGGGGCGGGAGTGAGCGGACGCGGCATATGTTTAGGACGGCCGTAGGCCGTCGATTCGCGCGCTCGCCGGAAGCCGGCGCGTCGGTTGCACGTGCGGGGGGGCCGCCTATCATTATCCTGTGCCAACCGTTAAGGATGAATTGAAGCTCGCCAAGAGCGAGGCAGCCTACAAGGAAGCACTTCGCCTGATGCCGGGCGGGGTCAACTCGCCGGTGCGGGCGTTCAAGGCCGTCGGTGGGACGCCGGTATTCTTCGCGCGCGGGGCCGGGGCGATTCTCACCGACATCGATGGGAACGATTACATCGATTACGTCGGTTCGTGGGGGCCGCTGATCCTCGGGCATGCCGACGAACGCATCGAGGCGGCGATCGGTAAGGCCTCGGCCAAGGGCACTTCGTTCGGGGCACCCACAGAACTCGAAACACATCTGGCCGAACTGGTGATCTCCCGGATGCCATCGATCGAGATGGTCCGGTTCGTAAACTCCGGCACGGAAGCGACCATGAGCGCGCTGCGATTGGCGCGGGCCGCGACGGGGCGCGACAAGATCATCAAGTGCGCCGGCTGTTATCACGGACATGTGGATTCAATGCTCGTCAAAGCCGGATCCGGCGCACTGACGCTGGGAGTGCCGTCTTCGCCCGGCGTGCCGAAGGCCGTCGCGGCCGACACGCTCGTGGTGCCGTATAACGATCTGGACGCAGTCGAGGCGGCGTTTCGCGCGGAACCGAAGCGCATCGCGGCCATGATCGTCGAGCCCATCGCCGGCAATATGGGCCTGGTGCCGCCGCAGCCGGGATATCTCGAAGGGTTGCGGGCGGCCTGCGATCGGCACGGCGCGTTGCTCATCTTTGATGAGGTGATTACCGGATTCCGCGCCAGCAGCGGCGGGGCGCAAGTGTTGTACGGCGTGCGGCCGGACCTGACGTGTCTCGGCAAGATCGTCGGCGGGGGGCTGCCGGTTGGGGCTTACGGCGGAGGCGCCGATTTGATGACGCAAATGTCCCCCGCAGGATCGGTATATCAGGCGGGCACGCTTTCGGGAAATCCGCTGGCAATGGCCGCCGGAATCGCCATGCTCGAGGCGCTGGCCGACGCCGAAGTCTATTCGCTATTGGAGCTGCGCTCACGGCGGCTGGCCGACGGACTGATCGACGCGGCGAAGGAAGCTGGCGTCGCCACGTATCACACGCGGGCCGCCAGCATGCTGTGCATGTTTTTCACCGACGGGCCGGTAATAGATGACGCCGGCGCCGCGCGCTGCGACACGCAGGCTTACGCGCGCTTCTTCCACGAAATGCTGACGCGTGGTATTTACCTGGCGCCGTCGCAGTTCGAGACGCTGTTCGTGTCGGTCGCGCATACCGACGAACACATCGACCGGACGGTGGCGGCGGCGCGGCTGGCGCTGGCGCGTGTCGCCGAGGAAAGGGCGAGGACGAATCATGGCCGATGAACGCTTCGGTGGGTTGGGCCGCGGAGTGGATGCGGCCGCCGTGGAATTTAATCGCGATTGTGCGGCCGCGCTGCGACACCTGCGCGCCGCGCGCGGCGTCTTCACCTTGCTGCTCCTCCTGAGTCTGCTGGTGAATCTGGGAGTCTTCGTCGCCATCTATCGCTTCGATCTTCTGAGCTGGCGCGCAGCGCATGCGCAGGGCTACACGCCAATGAGCGTCAGCGCGCTGGGCCCGGATACGCCCGAGGCCAAGCTGGAGCGGGCGCTGGCGGTGACGCGCGTGGTGGCGTATGTGGCTGCCGTGTTGCTGGTGATCACGTTCCTGCTGGCCAGCCAGGCGACTCTGGCGGCCCGCGTTCCGGGCGCGGCGGGCAGCCTGTCGGCCGCCATGTGGATGTTGCTGGTGCTTGTGCTGCTGGCTCCGTGGCAGCAGTGGGTGCCGGGCGCGGGGAACTGGACGGCTTTCGTAGACCTCTCTGATGCTCAGCAACTCACCGAGCCGGACGTGGCTCAAAAACTGGCGGATTGGTTCGTCTACGTGCAGCACGGGTTGTATCCACTGATCGTGCTGGCAGCGACGTGCGTCGCCTGGATGCGCTTTTCGGTCGCCGACGCCGTGGCACGACGGCAGCTTCTGACGCGCACCGACGTGCGCAGCGTATGAGTGGCGAACTTCCCCGATTACAGCCGCGTCGCAAGTTGAAACTGCGGGGTGAAGGTCCGTGAAACGCGTTTCCGTACGGGTGGTGTTGGTGGTGATCCTGTCGATGTGGGGCGCGTACGTCAGCGCGCACCTGCTGGAGCGGCATTATTTCCGTTCGGGAAAGACCTGGTTCTCGGCCGTGTGCGACGCTACCGGCGGCGGCTGCGATACGGTGCTTGACAGTCGCTGGGCGTATTTCCCACCGCGGCCCGAAGAAGAGGAGCGCGGCGCGGCTGGGCCAGCAGAGCCAACCGAAGAGGCCGTGGAACCAACCAGCCAGCCGGCGAGCGCGCCCGCCAGCGCCAGCGCTTCGCAGCCGGCCTCCGCACCCGCGTCGCAAGCGACGTCGCAGCCTACCACGCAGCCCGCGTCGGCGCAACGGCGCCCGGAGTTGCACATTCCGGTGGCGTTCCTGGGATTGGCCTACTTCTCCGCGCTCGGGCTGTGGTTTGTCTGCGTGGGTCGTCCAAATTCCGCCGCCCGCCGTTGGCAGCTGCTGCCGGTCATCGTGTCCGCCCTCGGGTTGCTCGGCTCGATCGCTTTCATCGTCATCATGTACACGCAGGTGAAGGCGTGGTGCGCGTGGTGCCTGGTGACGCATGCCACGAATGCTCTGATATTCCCGCTAATCGTCTGGCTTTATCCGCGCCGGCCGCCCGAGCAGCAAGCTACGGTGGAAGTTGAGGTGCTCGGCGAGGCGGGACCATCTCTGATCAACACCGTCGCGCCGGCGCCGCATCCCTCCGTTCGGCTGGGTTGCGTGACACTTTTTACAATTGTAATGGCTGTCTTGTGCGAAGCGTTTTGGGTCAACTCCATGGCGCTGACGCGCGAGAGCCGCGAGTATCAGCGCGTGCTGGCGGATTTCTTGAAGGATGGCGAATCGCTCTACGCGGCCTATCAGCGCGCGCCGCGCTTCGACATCAAG
>DASXUA010000058.1:0-4949 GCA_036505095.1 Phycisphaerae bacterium | reverse complement strand
CACATCGAATTCAAGCAAGCTGCGCAAGTCATTCAGCTCTTCCAGCCGCCAAGCCAGCGCTAGGATTCTATCGGCGGTTTCGTCCGAGATCACGCCCCGCGCCAGCCGGCGGAATTTGGCGACGACCTCGTCATCGGTCATGGCGTTGCGATAGTGGCCGCGCGGAAAATCCACGCGTTTGCGGATTTGCCCGCCGTCAGAAAACGTAATCGTGATGTCGTTAGGAATGCCTTCTGGATAACCGGCGTTCAGAGCCGGGTCCTCGACGATGCTGGTACGGTCAACCAGATCGAGAATGCGCGGATCGTGCAGGCGCTCATCATTGAATGTTTCAAGCGTCACGTCGCCATCGACCAGAGCGGCGGCGCAGCAGAAGGGCAGCGAGTGATCGGCGGTCTCGCGCGTGGTCGGCCGCCACTTCTCGCGCTCCGAACCGATAATGCTGACGGCGGCTTCGAAACTGGCGATGTGAATCCTCTCGATTTTCTGGCCTTGGATTTGCGGGCGAAGCTGCAGCATGGCGTCGATCGCACTTTGCGAATGATATTCGGCCGGCCAATACTTGATGTACGTGCGGTTGATCATCCAGTCATCCGCGCCGTCGCCATGCAAGGACAACTCGAATTTGCCTGTGAGTAGTTTGAAGATGCCCCGGGGTCCTTCGAAAATGTCGAATGGTCCAGTGAGTCCGCGCCGCGCCAAGTCGGCCGCGAAGAGGCCGTTGCGCGCCGCGTTCGAGAAGGCGCAGGCTTTCCAGTCCGAGATTTGCCCGGTGCGCGTCTGGCGCGTCGGGATGTTGCACACGCCGGCCAGCCCCAGTGCGTGTTCGAGCCGATCCTCGTCGAGATTCCAAACCCGTCCAGCCAGCATGGCCGTGCTGAGCGCACCGTAAAAGACATGGTCCCAGCCGTGCGCTCGCAGGCTGGCCGCGTCGCACAAGCGGCATTGCAGCTCATAGCCAATCACGGTCGCGAGAATCGCGTCCTTGCCACCCAATCCGGCGGCTTGCGTCGCCGCCATCGCGGCCGGGATATTGTCTGACGGATGTGCCGGCTCTTTCGAGAGATAGGTGTCGTTGTAGTCGAGATATCGAACCATCGCGCCGTTGGCGAATACGGCCAGGGGCGTCAGCACGATGGCCTTCTGGCCCCAGACCGAAGCACCCTTTGGCATGGGAACCGAGAGCGCCAACTCGCGCGTGATGCGAGCCGGGCGCGATTGGTACGCCCCGAGGCAACACGCGATCGAATCGATCACGCGCCGCCTGACTTCGTGGATCGTCTGTTCGTCGAGCTTTCGGTAATCTTGCTGGCGGACCCAGCGTGCGATCCGCCGTCCGAGCGTTGGCATTCCGGGTTCCTCTCCTTAGAAACAGGCAAGTTAGGGTCTGCGCCGTGCAGCGCCAATAGCCAACTTCCGCGCCGTGGAAGATTGCGTATGATCCGGAGGTGGAAGCGATTCGCCCGGAGATGTAGCAATGGCAACCGAGCCAGCCGTGGGCACCGTCACGTTTGCGGAATTCCTGGAAACTGTCCGCGAGGATCAGAAGGCCGACCTGATCGACGGAGTGATCTATTACATGTCATCGCCTGACAACACCGAACACAACGACTTGATTTGCTGGCTGGTGGTCGTGTTGCGGATTTTCCTGCGACGGACGGACCTCGGGAGATTGACCGTAGACCGGGTCGCTTATTGGCTAGGCGAACGACAGGGACCTGAGCCCGACATAGGCATCGTACTGAGCGAACGCGTCGGTCTCGTAAAGCGCGGCTACGTCGATGGCCCACCGGATGTCGCCATCGAAATCGTTTCTCCGGAGAGCATCGAACGCGACTACAGCGCAAGCGTCACCAATACCAAAATGCCGGCGTCCGCGAATATTGGATCATCGATCCCGACGAACAGCTTGTCACATTTCTCGTGCGCGGCGCGACGGGTTTCGTCGAGGAGTCGTTAACCGGAAACCTGCTCCGCAGTCGCGTGCTGCCCGGATTCGAGCTGGACGTCCGCCAGCTCTGGTAGCGGCCCCTGTCCGACGAAATGGAATTCGCCACCGCGTTGCTGGCCCGGCGCGCGTAGGCAGCCTAGCGGCAGTGCGCCGTCAACGCTGCGAGCCGAGATACACGCTCAGCTCCATGCCGTTGCCGACCGGGACCGGCGTCGAGAAAAACGCTGGGTGCGTGCGCAGCCAGGCCAGGAACTCGGCCAGCTCATCGGCGTGCGTCAGCACGTTGTCGGTCACGATGACGGCCCGTGGGCTCAGTTTGGGCAGCAGCAACTCGACGTATTGCCGGCACAGGTGCTTGTCGGCATCGTTGAGCACGAATTCGATCGGACCGGGCAGCGTCGGCAGGATTTCCGCGGCCATCCCGTTGCGAATCTGGATACGCGCCGCCAGACCCGCCTGGCCGAAATAAGTGGCTGCGATGTCGCTCTTGCGCCGCTCACGCTCGATCGTGATCAGCCGTCCCGCTTCGCCGTCGGCGCCCTCCAGGGCGGCCGCGATCCATAGCCCGCTGTAACCGTAGCTGGTGCCGATCTCGACCGCGTGGCGCGCTCTGACCGCCAGCAGCAGCGCGTGCACGTATTGCGCCGCGGCGCGCGGCAATGGGTTCGCATCCTGATGTTGGGCGATGAACTGCTCCACCGCCGCCATCGTTTCCTGGATCGCGACATTCATAGGCATCGCGGCACTCAGGACTCAGCACTTACTCGATGGACAATGTTGGCGCCGCCACCTGCAGCAGATTCTTCACGCTGACCTGACCGGCCACCGCGTTGACCACCCGTTCGATCGCGGCCACTACGTAATTCTGCGACTTCGTAAAAGTGGCTTCCGGCGTTCCGGCGTCGGCAAAACGCCGGATATCGGCATTGAGCGGAATCTCACCCAGGAACGGCACCCCTAACTCGCGCGCGGCCATGTCGGCCCCGCCGTGATCGAAGATTTCGTCGCGGTGCCCGCACTTGGGGCACAGGTAATAGCTCATGTTTTCGATGATGCCGAGCGAAGGCACGTTGAGCTGCTCATACATCCGCACCGCGCGGCGCGCGTCGATCAACGCCACGTCCTGCGGCGTGCAGATGACGACCGCACCGGTCATGGGAATCGACTGCGCCAGCGTCAGCGGTACATCACCCGTGCCCGGCGGTAGGTCCACAATGAGATAGTCGAGCTGGCCCCATTCGACTTGCTCGAGGAATTGTTTGATGACGCCGTGGACCATCGGCCCGCGCCAGATCAGCGGCTGATCGCGCTGCACCATGAAGCCGATGCTCATGATTTTGACGTCGTGCGACTCGACCGGCATGATGCGGTCGCCGTTGACCACCGGCGTCATACCCTCAACCCCTGTCATGGTCGGGATGGACGGGCCATAAACATCCGCGTCCATTAAACCCACGACCGCCCCGGCGCGCCGCAACCCGATGGCGAGCAGCACCGCGGCCGTGCTCTTGCCCACGCCGCCCTTTCCGGCGCCGACCGCGATGATGTTCTTGATCCCCGGAAGCTGCGGCCGCGCGGCCGGTCCCGCCCGGACCTGCGCGCTCAGCTCGATCTCGACCTTCTGCACGCCGGGAATCCGCCGAATAGCCGCCTCGACATCCTGCTGGACCTGCTCGCGCATCGGGCAGGCCGGCGTCGTCAGCTCCACGTGTACCTTGACGTGCCCGTCGCAGACGGCCACGTTCTTGATCATATTCAGGGATACGAGGTCCCGGTGCAGCTCCGGATCCTTGACGGTGCGAAGCTGTTCCAGAACCTGCTCTTTCGTCACTGGACTCATTTTGAATTCACCACGTTTCTGCTCGGCCCTCCTTGAGGAATATAGCTGCGTTCCGACCGCTGTACCAGTAGGCCCGCGGCCGGCTGCGCACGCGCTCATTCCAGCGGATCAGGCCGCCGCTTGCGTCTATGGCTCACTTTCGAGCCTTGGGTTCAACAGGCGCAGCGCGAAATGTGAGCTACGACGCCTTTCGAGCGGCGCACGTTGAAAGGCTCGTTGGCGCACGGGCAATCCGCCGCGGCGGATTGCCCATGCCACCCGGCTATTGAGGTGAGCACGACGCTGCCAAGATCCGATTACTGGCACGCCACCAGCGCAACACCGTTCCAAACCTGGGTCGTGTTGACTCCGTTCAGCAGCATCACGAGCTTCAGCAGATCTTGCGTATTGACGGCGCCGCCGCGGGTTAGGTCGTAACGAGCCAAGTTGCCGGGTAGATTCGCGCTGCCATTGTTGAGGGCCTGTACCAGCGCCAGCAGGTCTTGCGTGTTCACGATACCGTCCATGTTGACGTCGCCCGGCAGGTATTCGTAGCGTAGCACCGGTCCGTTGGCGAACGTAAGCGTTGTGCAGCCACCCGGTGGAATCCGGTCGCTGAGTGAAATCGAATACGGGCCGCTGCCTGAGCCCGTCACGATCGTGACTGTCGGGCAGGGCGTGGCGCCGGGAGGATTCCCCGTGTAGCTACAGGCGATGGTGATATCGGCCGGCGTCAACGCAGTGGGAGCTGTGAACGAAACGGTAATCGGGCAGTAATCTACCGGACCCTCGGGCGGTGTCTGGCAGTTCCCGATACCCAGCGGCGCGGGGAAGGTCCCGGTTTGGAGCACGTCGCGGAAGGGATGCACGCCGGGAAGGTACGGGTTTTGCGCGGGTGGATTGGCCGAGGCAATCAGCACGCTCGGCTCGGCGTGCACGTCAATCACGGTCTGGATACAGAGCGATTCCTGGAACACGACCGAGATGTCGATCAGCGGAAAATTGCCGCCTCCCGCCACTGTTCCACTGTCGAAGTGCTGCGGCGGCGAGCCGGCGTCGCTGATCAGGTCCAGGCGCATGCGCTGCTGCACGGCGACCTCGCCGCCGATGCGGTAAATGCCGACGCCCTGCAGCGCGACGTCCGGCAGCGGGGGCATGGGCGTAACCTGCCAGTCCACG
>DASXUA010000057.1:0-4630 GCA_036505095.1 Phycisphaerae bacterium | reverse complement strand
GGCGAGCGATGCCGTGTGGCGATCCACGAAACCGTTAGGGGATGATCAACGTCGCTGTTTAGCTGGCATGGCTGCGGGCGGCCTCCTTTCCCGTTCGGCAGCCGGCGGAGCAGGCGCTGCGGCGCATTCCAGCGCCGGGATCGAGACGATTGGTTGCTTGCTCCAGTTCCTTGCTGCGCTGCGCGAGTCGCGCGGGTACGTCACGCCAGGCAGGGCTCGCGCCAACTTGCCCCCGCTATAGATATGGTGGCGCTTTTGGGTCGTGCGCGCTCATAAAAAATCTGAATTATTTGAGAGTGACAAAATGCCGCGGTCCAAGTCAGCGGGCGCGGCCGCGGCGCGGCTTTTTTCGCGTTGGCGAGCGAGCACGGGGCGGCGGCATCTGGATCTCCAGGGCGCGCGCCAGCGGCGCGCGAAGCTCGCGGCGGGCGTGAAACAGGACGCTATTGACGGCCGCGGGAGTCGTATCGAGCTTCTCGGCGATTTGCCGGTCGGAGAGGCCAGCCATCCAGAGCCGCAGTGCCGCGCGCTGCGCCGGCTTCAAGCCGCGAATGGCGCGGTTGACGGCATCGGTTACTTCGCCCGCCTGCGCAGCGCGCCGCCAGACCGCAGATGCCGCGGCCGCGAGGGCCTCGGCGGCCGAATCGATGGGCTTGGTGTCAACCCGCCCTCCACGTTTCTGCGTTTGGCGTGACCGCAGGGATTCGTGCAGCTTGCGGCTGCCCAGAGTAGCGAACCAGCGCTCAAAGTCATCCGGCGGGCGGCGAGCGGGCCGCGCGAGCGCGCGTGCGGCCTCGATCCAGACTTCCTGCAGGAAATCGTCGGTACTCAGCGCTCCGCGAAGCTTGGCTGGAATACGCCTTTGGATCGCGTTGGCGAGGCGCTCGTAGGAGGCCAGGAACGCGGCGGTCAGCGCCGCCCGCAGTTGATTCTCGCGGGCGCTTTTCATGCTGTCCTCCTTGCGGAGGCGCACGACTGTGGCTGGCGCCGCGCGCGCTTCCACAGGTAATAAGCGTAATCTGCGCGCCAATCGCGCGAATCTTGACGGATTTCTGAAAACCCGTTGATAGGACGCTGCAAACCGCGGTGCGCTCGCCGCGCAATGCGCGCATCACGCAATTGGCGTGGGGAGTTTTGTCCAAATCGGCCTGGGTCGCGCGGGGATCAGACGGGTGTTTTGATGCGGCAGGCGCGGAGCACGCACCAGCTTTTGCGGGCTTCGAAGATTTGGAAAGCGCCGAGCAGCATGAGCAGGCTGGCCACGATCCAGCGCGTCAGAGGTGACGCGGGCCAGGAAAACCAGAGCAGCGCGGCGCCGATCACCAGCAGAACGGCACCGCTGATGCCGCGCACCCAGCGGCCGGCAGTCGTGATATTAGGGCGCAAAATCACGCTCGCCTTCTGAGACGTCTTCCTTCTCACTGGGCGGCTTGAGCCGCTGGACCGGCGCCTTGCGATAGTCTTCCATGCCCTCGGGCTCGGGGAAAGCCTTGGTCACGTCCAGCGGCGGGTCCCACTGATCGCACAGCGCTACGACGTAATCGCGAATGCGATCGTAAATGATCTTCTGAGTGGAGACCGGGGGGTCCAACAGCAATCCGCGGGCGTTGGGATTCAGCAATGGCTCGTCGAGCCGGCTCCAGATCTCGGCCTTCTGCACCGGATGGAGCCTGTCGGAGTGAATGAGCGCCACGGCGCCGTCGGCCCACATGAGTTGGAACGGGTCCAGCACGCGACGCCCCTCGCGATCGGTGCGCTTGTCTTCCATGTAGACGTCCCACCAGCGCTTGGCCTGCCACACGGAATTCTGGCTGTTCTTCAACTCGCCGAGACTCAACTCGTATAGCGCCCGGCCGATCACGGCGCCGATCAGCTCGCGTGCGCCCTTGAAGGTCTCCAGGTTGTCGCGCATGTCGTGTTCGACGAATTCAGACAGCGGCACCAGATAGCGTGGCTGCGGCTGACCGTCGGGAGCGCGGTTGTAATTCCGCAGGTAGGCGTAGTACTTCTCCGCCTTGTCCATGTTTTGCGGCTCACCGCTCATGTAGAGCGCCTGGATGGCGGTGCTGAGAATGTTGTAGTGCCCGGCGCTGTAGTTCGGCCCGGCCGTGCCCTCGATGAAGCGCGGATCGTCCCCGAATTGGGCCTTGCCATATTCCAGATAGGCGCGCTGCAGCCGATCGACGAAGCGCAGGTCGGGATAGAAATGCAGTATGGACTGGTTGGGATGATCCCAGTTCGGCTCGAAGGTGATCCGCCCGAGGCGCACGATCTGATCGAGGCAGAAGAAGATGTTGCGCACGGTGTTCATCGAATCGTTGGCTTCGTCGGACAGATTTATCTCGCCGCGCGTGACGATGTCGCCGTACCATGACCAGTACAGGCCGACCGCCCAGGGTGTGCGCCAATCGAGCGGGCCGAATTCCTGCATCAGGCGGTACATCAGCTTCGGATCCATCTTGTGCGTGTCGCGCAGGACCGCGCCGCGCACGCACGCCAGCAGGCGGTCACGCGCCGGCGCGTATTTGTCGTCGGAAAGCAGCGCGACGCGCCGCTGCCGCAGCCGTTCGGCCTCGTTTTCGGGCGGGTTCTTCAGCAGCGACGTGAGCTGCAGCTTGCCGCGCAAATGGCGCGCCACGAACTCCAGCAGTTTGTCGTCGGGCTTGAGATCCAGCTCCGCGAGCCGGTCGACGAAGCTACGCACCTCAGGATCGAAGCGGATCAGCTCGTCGACGTCGGACGGCGCCTCGGCGATCGGCCGGAAATGCTCCAGCACCTGCTCACTCGTGGTGACCGGCGGCGGCGGACCGAGGATCTTCTCCATCATCGTCGCCAGTTCCTTCTTATAGGCGACGTGATGATCGTCGAGCGTATCGCCGATCTTGTGGTAGAAGAGCCAGCCCAGTTCCTTGTAGAGCTTGATCGACTTGGGGTTGTATTGGATGCCCTGATCGCGCAGCAGCTTGATGCCGTTGTAGACCCATTTCCAGCGCTCCTCGGGCGTGTAGCGCTGCACGGAGATGTTGTAGGCCTGGTCCCAGGCGTGGTAGCCCCAGACGCCGGGGAAGTTCGGCAGCAGCTTGCAGATCCAGCTGGCGAGCTGCGTGGCGTCGTAGACTTTGCCCTCCTGCTTGGCCTTGTCAGAGCGCTGCGCGAGCATGACGACCATGAGTCCGCGCAACGCGCCCGTCCGGCGAAGCAGCACGATCTCCGGCGGCAGACCTTTGATGGTCGCGGGGTCGATGACGAACTTACGCTGCTGGCGCTGCGCGTTGATGACCGGCAGCAGCAAGACAGCGCCGGCGATGCACACGAAAGCCAGCAGCAGTGCCACCCACTGCGCCAAGCGCTCGCCGCGCCGCGCACGCTCGCGGCTCAGCAGGTACTCGGGTATTTCGGATACTACTGTGCGGCTCATACCGATGCTTCCGCCACCTCACGCCGCCAGAAACACAGACACGTCAGCAGCAGCACGATGCTGGTCTGAACCAGCACCAGCACGCCAATGCCTTGAAACACCCACATCAGGGTGATGTTTCGCCCTTCCACCAGCAACTCGGTTCCATTGTACCTGGCGGCATCGGGGATCAGCAGGAAGAGACCGCGCAGCGCGTACTGAATCCCCTGGACGACTACCCTCAGAACCGCCGAGCCTTCGTTCACATTCAGGAACTCAAAGGCTTCGTTAATGTAGCCGCGCGCCCAGCTCAACAGGAATACCGTGATGCTGCCGAGGAACGCGACCGGATAGGAGAAAATGCTGACGGCCAGCATGGCCACGGCCGCCAGAAACATCAGCCGGCAGGCCGCCAGCGCGAACCAGCGCGAGAAGTTGCCCAGAAAGGTGCCCACGTTGAAGAGGGCCTCGAGTTCGGCTTCCTTGGGGAACTGCACGATGTTCGGGTAAGTCGGTCCGAAGGGATTCTGGTTCACAAAGGCGGCCGTCAGCGTGGATTTCTCGTCAGTCGCCACGGCATCCGTCGGAACCGGAATGTTGTGGTAGCGATCGATGACATCGGCGCGGGCGCGGTGATAAATGGGCGTGTTCCGCTCGGGATGGCCGAATTGCCACAGCGCGCGAAGCGTTTCGTCTTTGGAATAATTGACTACGGTGGCCTTGTAGCGCACCTGCAGGTTGTTGGTGCTACGGAAAAAGCCACCGCAAGGACCAGCCTCGACGTAGAGATCCTCGGCAATCTCCGGCAACTCGTCGGGCCAGGGTTGACCGCCGGCGTTGGTGACCACGAGCCGGCCATTGCCCGATTCATCGGTACTGATCGTACCCGCGCGGCTGTTGTTAATCAGCACGGTCACCAGCTCACGCGCCTTGGCCTGTGCGACCTCGACTTCCAGGCGCCGGACGATCTGCTGATCCTTGCGCGTGATTTCCGAATAGCGCGCGGTGCCCCGTGCCAGACTGTCACCGGTCAGGTCGGCCTCCAATCGTCGCGAACGGTCGCAGACAACGCCTTCAAAATCGAACTGCCGCGCATCCCCAGGCACCACGGTGCGCCAACTGTCCTCAAACTGGGAGCTGAGCAGATCGAGTTCCTTTTGCGGATCGAAGTCCTTGAGGCCCTCGTAGTCGCCGTTTTCCTTCTTCTCGTTGAGGCGCTGGTTGGCCATCCGG
>DASXUA010000056.1:0-23480 GCA_036505095.1 Phycisphaerae bacterium | reverse complement strand
CAGCCCGGAGGCCCCCGTGCCGGTGCTGCGGGCCGTACAACGCGATGAGCGCGTCGGCGGCTGCGCCAACGTGGCCGCCTGCTTGCGAGCGCTGCACACGCAAGTGATCTGCTGCGGTGCCGTCGGTCGGGATTCGGCCGGCGAACGCTTGTGTGCACTGTTGACCGGGATCGGCGTGGATACAGCGGGCGTGTTGCGCAGCGAGTCGCGCCCGACCATCACCAAAACACGACTGATCGGTCTGGCGCAGCATCGACATCGGCAGCAGCTTCTGCGGCTCGACGAGGAAGAAGTCGGGCCCCTGCCCCGCAGTGAAGCCAACCGCATTACGGAGACGGTTTTGCGCGCGATCGAAACCGTCGACGTTGCGTGCATCGAGGATTACGAGAAGGGCGTCATCAGCGGCGAAGTGGTTACCATGTTGGCGGCCGCGATCGCGGCCGGCGCAGACCTCGTGCAGGCGGTGAAGCTCGCCAATGTCGCGGGTGGGCTGGAGGTCGAGAAATTTGGTTGCGTACCGATCACGGTCGACGAGGTGCTGGCCGACCTGCGCCTCGAACACGATCGTTGCAACGGCAAGGTCCGCACCGTCGATGATCTGGTCGCGGAGTTGAATCTGCGGCGCGATCGCGGCGAGACGGTCGCCTTCACCAACGGCGTATTCGATCTCCTGCACGCCGGTCATGCCGAGTACCTCAACCGCGCGCGGCAGGAGGGTTCACTGCTGGTGATCGGGCTGAATACCGATCGCTCGGTGAAAGCACTGGGAGAAGGGCCGGACCGGCCGATCAACACTCAAGACGATCGCGCGGCGGTCCTCTCGGCGCTCGAATGTGTTGACTACGTCGTGTTATTCGACGAGCCTACGCCCGAGGCGCTACTGCGCCGGGTCCGTCCAGACGTGCTGGTCAAGGGCGAGGATTGGGCGACCAAAGGCGTCGTGGGCCAAGCGTTCGTCGAGTCTTACGGCGGGCGGGTGAAACTGATGCCGCTCAAGCCGGGCATGAGCACCAGCGCGCTCATCGAACGAATCCGCCGCGCGTAACCACAGTCTCGGCGGCGGCACCGAGTGCCCGTTGACGCTGAGACGCTGAGATAGGTCTTATCAAAATAATCTCAGCGTCCTCTGCGTCTCAGCGTCAAAGTAACGATCAGACTACCTCGATCACGGAGTTGATCTCGCCGAACTCGTTCGTCTCGTAATGCGGGTTCTGGTCGTCGTGCAGCCAGCGGCCGTCAACTACCAGGCGATAGCGATAACGGCCCGGCGGAAGCTTGATGGTCGCCGCGAACGCTCCATCGTCGCCGCGGTGCAACGGCTGGCGATGCGGAGTCCAGTCATTGAAGTCGCCCGCCAGCAGGACTTCATTGGCGTTCGGCCGCGAGACCTGGAACATGACGCCCTCGTCCGTCTGCCGCACGCCGTAGATTTGAGCCAGCTTCTCCTGAACGATTTCGTGCGCGCGCGCCGCGTCGAGAGCTTCAGCCGCCGGCGGAATCACCGTCATCGGAACGAGCGGTGCGCGTCCGGCGATCATGCCCTCGGCCACCACGAGTGCCGGGGCGAGACCCAGCCCCAGCATATTCTCCGGCGGCTCTGAAAAGGCGGGCAACGTTCCCATGTCTACCGGCGGCGCCGCGGTCTGCGCAGCGGGACGCCGGCTCACCAACGGGACCGTGCTGGCCAGCAGGCGCTCGGCTTCGACCGCAATGCGATCGGCCTGCTGTTGCATGATCAGCGCTGCGGCGTGCGATTCGTCGGTCCGATCCGTGGCCATGATCTCGCGCGCCAGGCGCTGGAAATCACGGGCCCCCGAGCTGTTCGGATCGAATTCCGTGATGGGCTGGCCCGAACTGGCGCCTTCCTTGAGCTTCGTGTTGAAGTTGACAATCGTCTCAAAGACCAGATTGCCGAAACGGTTGCGCAGCTCGGCCAGGATCTCGCGCGCCAGCTTGGTGCGCACGTCATACTGATTGGCCAGCACGCGCACCGCAACGGCCCGCGGCGTGCCCGTGATCGGGTCGGGCTGCGCGATGAGTTCATTGATCGTCCCAAGCTGCCGCGTCAGGCCGTGCAGCGAGAAATAACCGGTATCGACGGGAATGATGACGTCGGTCGCGGCCCGCAGCGCGTTCCGCATCAAGAGCCCAACGTGGGGCGGGCAGTCAACCACGACGACGTCGTATCGGCCCGCCACGCCGTCCAGCACCTCGCGGAGCAGCCGCTCGCCGTCGGCCGTCGTGGATTCGCTGGGCTCGAAGTAAGCCAGGTCGGCCCGCGACGGCGCCAGGTCCAGATTCGAGGTGATCTGCCAGGTCACCTGCGCCAGCTCGATTCCCGGCGCGCCGGGACCGGTGCGGCGGCTCATGAGGCAGTCCAGGATGCTCAACTCAATCTGCGTCTCCGGCACGGCCATGCCCAGCGCGCAGTGGCCCTGCGGGTCCATATCGATCAGCAGTACGCGCCGGCCCTCGCGCGCCAGGGTGGCGGCCAGGTTGATGGCGACGGTTGTCTTCCCACATCCACCCTTCTGGTTGGCAATCGCGATGATTCTCATGGCCGCTCGCGGTCCTTTGGACCGCTCCTGTCGGGGTTTGGCGGAGGCGGAAGAGAAGGCGAGCACCCGCACGGCGGGCCTCCGGCGCGCCGCTACGGGTTGGCCCACGGTGTTCGCGCCGCGGGTGAGGCCGATAACGCATCCTGCGCTATCGCTATCGGCTGCCAGTACTGAAAAACTTGAATGCGGGAGGCGAGGTCGCCGCCGGGTCTGCGGTGCGTGGCGGGTTTCGACGAATCCCGCGCCTCACGCTATAGTTGAGCAACGCGGTCACGGCGACGGGGAATGGCCACCGCCGCCGTCCGATCACCTTTCGCCGGAGCTTGAGCATGTTGAGCAATGATGTTTCTCGTCCCATCGTCACGCTGGCACAGCACATTCTGGAGAAGCAGCGGGCGCATCCGACCGCCACCGGCGAGTTCAGTTGGCTGCTGTCGGGCATTACGCTCTCGACCAAAATCATCGAAGCCAACGTGCGGCGGGCCGGCCTGTTGAACGTGCTCGGTTCGACGGGCCAGGAGAACGTCCAGGGCGAGATCGTTCAGAAGCTCGACTTGATCGCCAATCAAACGATTTTGCGGTGCCTGGGCTACCGCGGAAACGTGGGCATCATGGTCTCGGAGGAGGACAACGATCCGGTTGTGGTGCAGAAGGCCGGTCCGGACGCCAAGTACATCGTGCTCTTCGATCCGCTGGATGGCTCGAGCAACATCGACGTGAACGTCTCGATTGGGACGATCTTTTCGATCCTGCAGCGCCGCGACGACGTTTTGCCCACCGACGGGCCGCTGCCGCATGTGCTGCAACAGGGCATGAATCAGGTGTGCGCCGGCTACGTGGTCTACGGCAGCAGCACCGTGATGGCCTATACCACGGGCAATGGCGTGCACATGTTCACGCTGGACCCGTCCTTCGGGGCATTCGTGCTCTCGCAAGAGCACGTGACCATGCCGGTTTCCGGCAAGACCTACAGCATCAACGAGGCCTATCGCAATACGTTCCCTGACGGCATTCAGAAATACCTCGACTGGGCCAAGACCAAGGAAGCCGGCGGCTACAGCTCGCGCTACATCGGCTCGCTGGTGGCCGACTTCCATCGCACGCTGATCAAAGGCGGCGTCTTCCTCTATCCGCCGACCACCAAGGCGCCGGAGGGCAAGCTGCGCCTGATGTATGAGGCCAATCCGATCGCCTTCCTGGCCGAGCAGGCCGGCGGCGTGGCGACGGACGGCAAGCAGCGCATCCTCGAGAAGCGGCCCAAGTCGCTGCACGAGCGCACCCCGCTGATCGTCGGCAGCAAAGTTGAAGTTGATCATGTGCTGAAGTTCTGGAAGGCGTGATCATTCAAAGCCGTCCCAGCGCGCCGGGATGAGCGAGCGATTGTCGGTTTAAGGCGTCTGTGGCGGGGGCCGGTCACCCGGAAAAGCTCGTTTCCAAACGTCCGAGAGCTCCCTGGTCAGGCCCAGGCTCTGCGACCAGCGCGCGAGGTACGACCAGTCCAATGCGCCACGGTTGGCGACCAGCAGCGCGGCGCAGTCGGCAACATCCAGAATCCGGCCCGCGAGCAGCTTGTACAGGATCAGGTCCTCGCAACTCAGCACGAAGAGTTCCACGTCGAGTCCGGGCAGGCGCGTCGCGACACGTCGCGATAGCGCGGCCCGCTGATACTCCGATTCGCCCAACAGCAGGTCCACCTGAATGTCGAGCAGTGTGTCGGGCGGATTGTACAGGAACTGAACCAGGTCCAGCCTGCCAAGTTGCATGACGGGGGGATACCGTTTCGTCTTAAACCCTGCAGCTTCCATATGCTGCACGATGCGCGCGCCGTGTGCGCGTTCTAGCCCGATGAGCAGGTCGACATCGTGGGTGGCTCGGACGTGTTCCCAGGCGGCCAGCGCGATGCCGCCCATCACGGCCATGGACGCGTTCAGCGGCTGAAGTGTTTCCCAGGCATGCCTGAGCGTCTCGAGGACCACATCACGCGCCATGCTCGTGGCTCCTTCGATCCAACTCGTGCAGCATCCGGACCATCATCTGGTCGTGCTCCTCCATCCGCCGTGCATACCAGTCTCGATAGGCCGCGTCTAAGTCACCATCCGCTCCGATCTTGCGGCGCAGTCCGGCCAGGAGAAACTGCTCGCAGGTGTGCATCAGGTCCGACCACAACGCGATCCCCTCCTCCGCAGTCATTCGGCGGCGCGGGGCCGGGTCTGGATCTGGCTGTTTCGGCCGATCGGTCATGACACGCTTCTCTGGAAGTATTATACGCGAGGCGACCACTAATCCGCGCAACACAGGCTGCGGCTGACCGCTCCGGCGCAGACCGCGCATATGCGTTCGCACGGTCGACACGGTTATTGAGACCGGACCCGATTACGCAGCGCCCGCCGGCAGATCAAAACGCATCACGACCGCTGAGCTGTAGACCGGAAACTTGATCCGGCAGCGGTAGCCGTGCAGCTTGCGGCCGTCTCCATTGCCGCTGTTCGCACACATAGCGCAGAATGTCCAGATGCGCGGAACGAGACGTGCCGAGCAGGCCGGCGGCGTGGACGGCAGGCAGCGCATGTTCGAGAGCGGGCCCGGGGCGCCACATCAGCGCGCGGAAACAGTTTAGGGCGCGCTGGGCGCGACGAATTTTCGGGTGGGGAAGGTGATGGCTTGGTTTTCGGGGCTCGGAGCGGCGACCTTGGTGAAGACGCGCGTCAGCGCGCTGGTGGTTACGCGGCCGGAAGTCGGATCGAGCGTGACGGTTACTTGGATGTCGTCGAGGCCCAGCACGACGCTACCGGCGGCGCGCGGGACGCCGAAGCGATCAAAAACGGCCTCGGGATCACCGGCAAAGTCGGCCGAGACCAGAGTGGCACGATAGGGGCGGTCGCGACCGACGTAGACGATGCCCGTGGTCGGCACCGTTGCGCCGTCGGACGAGTAAATGGTCTGGTAGACGCTCTTGCCGACGTTGTATTGCACGGTGACGTAACGCTGGGTTTTGATGGCCTCCGTCTGCGCCAGCCGTACATCCATCGCGAGCCGCGCGGCGGACCGCCGCAGGCGGTCATTGCGGATATAGTTGGCGAACCGCGGCGTGGCCACCGCGGCCAGAATGGAGATGACGGCCAGGGTGGTTACCAATTCCACCAACGTGAAACATTTGCGATTTGCGATTTGCGATTTCCGATGGGCAGCCAACGGCGCGCACGCATCGGAGGCCGATGGGGCGGCAGTGGACCTCAGATTTGAGATTTCAAATTTGAGATGCTTGTCCATCGCGGCTGCTCACTCGCCGGCGGGATGCCGGCGGTACGTGCCGGCAAGATGCCGGCGCTACGGATCCAGCGGCAGCTCGGTGACCGAGCCGCGCACCAGGTGCATCTTGCCGTCGGTGAAACCCGGCATGAGCGTGGTCGATAACGCGCTGTCGTACTTGAGACGCACGCCGCCGGATACGGAGATCGCGTTGCCGATCAGGCACCCCTTGAAGTCGTAGGCCGACGAACCCAGCGCCACCGAGCTGGAGTTGCACCAAACCACGCCGGTGATGCCGGGGCTGATCGAGTCTGCCTGGTCACCGTCGCCGTTATAGTCCAGGCTATCACCGCTTTCGTTGAGTACATCCCCAGATGGGAAGGCGATGTTGACGGGATTGCTGCCGGCATCGATGAGCAGCACGGGATAGCCGAATCCAGCCGACTCGAACAGGCAGGCTTTGTCCATATACACCTGGGTGGCCACGTTGGTGATGATCAATGTGCCTTTGACATGCACGTATTCCATGCGGACCTCTTTTCCGCCGGCGTTGATCCAGTACACACCCTTGGAATTGATCGCGGCCCCGGTCGAGTTGCTGGTTGGAGTGAGGTTGACCTTCATGAAGTTGAAACGACCGCCGGACGTGGCGGTGGCCGTCACGGGCGTCGCCTGGCTCGTATAGAAAGTCAGATCCGGCGTGGGCGCGGTAATGGCCGCGGAAGCGTAGTGCGCGGGGATCAGGTTGGCACTAATCACCCCAGGCGCGACGGTTTCGAACGAAGCGCCGCTGCTGATCACAGCCGACAGGTCGTCGGTGATGTTGCCGTGGCCGCGAATCGGCGCGGCGATCGAAACCGATGCGCTGAAGGCGACGGTGTCGCGACTGAACACCGTGTAGGCCAGCGCCGGGCTGACGCCCGGACTCGCCGTGAAACGCAGGCGATGCCGGGCGGTCGTAGTCTGACCGGCGAGGATCGCCGAGACCGAACTCGTCGCCGTGGCCGTGGCTGTGTCGGTGTCGTTGTTCCGCAGATTGCTGTCGCTGTCAGTCAAGACGGCGCTCAGCGTCCCCATGCCCAGACTGCTGAGATCATAGGTCTGGCCGGCGTTCCAGTTGCTGCGCCAATTGGGATCGCTCGCGAACGACCAGAATACGTAATCCATCCCCGCGCCGGCGGACAGCGAGGCCTGAGTGTTCAACAGAATGCCCCGCTGCAGCCGGCGGTGGATCATCTGCAGTGTCACCAGGCTCAGGCCGGCGCCGGTGACGAGCAGAGAAATCAGAAGCGTGGTGGCGTAGAGTGCCAGGCCCCGATGTCGGCCGCGATTTGGAAAGCCGAAAGCCGAAAATCGAAAACCGAAAGCCAATGGCTGAAAACATCGGGCCGGCAACCCCACGTTTCGGTTTTCGGTTTTCGGTTTTCGGTTTTGGGTTGTCATTCTAGTTGTAGGCATCATTCCTGTAGCGATACCCCGTAAGAATAGTCACATCCCGTCCGCGGCGCGTGATTTTGATTGTGATCCGTTTGGCAGCCGTCGAGCCGTTGGCGGCCGACTGCGTGAGATTAGTCGGGTTGACGTTCTGCACGACCACGCTGCGCGTGTAGCCGTCATAGACGCCCGGAGCCAGTGGGCTGCCGTCCGGATTGGCGGGCGGCGACTGCGACCCGCCATTGTAATCGTCCACGTCGTCATAGTCGGCGCGGCTTAGCTCCAGCGCCTCGGGGCCGAAAAGGCGACCGGTGGCGGTGGGGTCCTCAAAGTATTTCGCGAGGATTTCACTCATCAATCCCGCGGCCAGCTCGCGCCCGGCGAGGGCCTCCTGATCACTCAGCGCGGCGCGCGCATAAGAACCGTAAAGATTCATGCCGGCCGTCACGCCCAGCCCCAGGATAAAAATGGCGACCACGGCTTCGATGTAGGAAAAGGCAGCAACCGAAAACCGAAAACCGAAATCCGAAATCCGAAATCCGGCAAGGACCATGGTGCGTTTCGATCGCTTGCTATCGGTTTTCGGTTTTCGGTTTTCGGTTTTCATGGCAATGGCTTGATCAGCGGCAGGTTGTTGGCCACGAATCCGGCCAGGTTGGGTTGGTTCAGGCATACCGCGCCGCCATCCAGCGCCGCGGATTTCCCACTGAATGTGGCGGCGATGTGAACCAGGAGCGACTTGAGCCGGCCCGACTGCACCGTGCGCGTGCCGGATTGATCGGTGGTTTGATACCGGCCATAGAGCTGAAAACGCGCGTCCGTCAGTGCGGCGGTGACCGGCACCGGTGTCCAGGTCGAACCACCGTCAGTCGAGCGGCGATAGAGCGTGCCGTCGGCCACCTGCGAGAGTGAGGCCGTATCGGCCGTCACGCGCGTGTACGTGAAGCTGATGTCGCTGGACATCACCAGCGCATACTCAGTGCCAATGGTCAGCGCGGACGCGGTGGCAAACGGCACATCGACCCAGGCGGCGGTCGTGCTCAGCGAACTTAACGCCAGCAGCGTGCGATCGATGACCGTGCTTGCCGGGTCATCGGTCCCGCTGCGCGTCGGACGGATTTCCAGCACCAGGTTTCCGCTGGTGGTGGTGGTGCGGCGTACCATCAGTCTGGCACGCGAGACCTTGAACGACTGCGCGGTGACATCGCCCGGAGTGAAGGTCTGCGCGACGAGGCTAGTGGCGGTGAGGCTCAGCTCGCTGGTCGTAATGGGCGGCAGGAGATAGGTCTGATGCTCAACGAGCAGGAGTTCAGCACTGTCGGCATTGGCGGGCGGGCTGAGGGTGCCTTCCACGTCGGCCAGGAGCTTGAAATCATCACAGGTATCCAGCAGCACGACCGCCGCCGCGCCGTTGACCTGGCGGGTCAACTGGCTGCCGCTGCGCGTGTAACGCACGGTGTTCGAGGCGGAGCCGCTGATATCCGGCGTGGCGAACGTGATGCTGCCAGAGGTCAGCTCGGTGACGGTCAGCGCGGAGGTCAGCTCCTGGCGCATGCGATTCAGCACGATGCTGAGCGTGGCGCGGTCCTGCGCCGCTTTCTCGGCGTCGCCGCCGTTCTTGGCCATCATGCGTATGGCCGCCGTGGAAGCCGCGGAGATCAGCGCGATCACGGTAAGCGAGAACAACACCTCGACCAGGCTTACGCCGGGCCGGATCCCGGACCGGACTCGAGGTTGGGCGAATGACGAATTGGGCGTTCTGTCAGGCACACGCGCATCCTGTCGAAACGGCGATCACCAGCCGCTCCCCGGAGACGCGGGTCAGAGCGCAAGTCCTTTGTACGATATCGCGCCGGGGCCGTGGACCCTCCGCAGGGCCAGCCGATAAGGACTCTTTTGACGGTCCACGGAAACCAGCGGGCCGCGGCGACCCTGAAGCTCGAGAGTCGCGCGGCCCGAGAGATTTCTGGCCAGACCCGGCGGCGGCTAATACGTGTTATACGCCACGCCGCTTTCGTCCAGATCGTCCGTGTTGGCGATCATGTCCCCGGTCACCGTGTTATAAACCCAGCCTTCGCCAGTGGCCTCGCTGACGACCGGACCGGTGTTGCCGATCTTGACTTCCTTGGCCTTGGCGCCACCCTTGTTCGGTCCCACCGGAACGCCCGGCATGCCCTGACGCAGGTACGGTCCGTAAATGGCGGTGGCCGACTTGGTGTCCGAGTACGCGCCGTTCGCGTCCGTGAACTTCGTCAGTTGGTTGACGAGGCAGGCCATGGTGCTGGCCGCGTTGGTCCCGTCGCCGGCGGCGGCGGGAAATACGCCGTTATGCTCCGCGGCATACAGGTCGATCGCATTGCGCAGGCTCGCCAGCGAGCCGCGCACCGATGAATCGGCCGCGCCGCGCGCGCCGCGACTGATGCGCGGCACGGCAATCGCCGCAATGACCCCGATGATCACGATCACGATAACCAGCTCGACCAGGCTGAACGCGTTTTTCCGGTGTGTGTAACTCATGGACGTTGGCTCCCTGTATAGGACTCGCCGCCGCGAGACGACCCGCAGCCGCATGAGGCGCTGCGCGTCGCGCTCGCTGATCTGCTTTCTAACATATCGTTTGTTGCGAGGCGCGCCTGAAATCGGTTGCGCGATTTGGCGCGAAGTCCGAAGCACCCGGCGCTAATGTATGAGACGTGCGACGGAGATATCGGCCGTGCCGTCGGCGCAGGAGAAATAGGCGGTCTGCCCCGCGATGCGCGCCAGCGTGCAGCCGTCGAGCTGCTCACCTTCGCGGATCCAGCGGCCATCGACCATCGCGATGCGCAGCGCCGGCGCGCTCAAGACGGCCGATAAGCGGTGCGCCGCCTTGAATTCCGCGATTCGCGGACGCGCTGGCCGCCGCAGAATCCCGCGCGCCGCACCCTCCTCGGGCGGATCCATGCCGACCAGCACCGCATAGAGCCGCGGGGTGAGCGCAAAGATATCCCGAACCGCAACAGCCTCAGGCGCTGGAGCGAGTTCGCGGGGGAACGGCGCCGCCACGACCATCGAGACGGGCACGAGGGCGTTGGCGGTCGCGGCCTGGCGCGCATGGTGCGCTGCGGCCTGCGCCGGCTCGGGTCCCAATTCGCTGCTGCCCGGCAGCAGACGGTCCACCAGCAGCGCCAGCAGCGCCAGCGCGATCAGGACGGCATAAGTCTTTTTGCTGCGTGCCGTCACGACGCGGGTCCTTCTCCTGTGGGCTGCGCCGGCGGCACCGGTGGATCGGCCGAGGCAAAGAAGCTGACCGAAATCTCCGCGTCGCGCTCGGAAGTGTCGGCGTCGATGCTGCCGGCCCGGCGATCGATCCGCAGGTGCGTCACGTCCGCCCAGAACGGCGACTGCTCGAAGGTGCGGAAGAAGCCCAGCAGGGCCTCGAAGGTCCCGGATCCCTTCAGGACGTAACGCACCTCGTTCACGCCCGGGTACTCGGCCGTGCCCAAGGGGCGCACTTCGTCGATGCTCACCCGGTTGGCGCGCGCGAACTGAGTCATGGTATGCAGGTCGCGCTCCACGGGGCTGTGGCGCGGCAGCGGGCCACGTTGCGCGAGCTGCGCGCGGCTCTCGGCGGCCGTGGCCAGCGTCTGGTCCAGCTCGATCTGCAAGTTGGCCAGTTCACTGCGCAGCCGGCGGGTAGTGCCGGTAAGGGCGGCCACGTCGGAGGCGGCCGCTTCGGTCTGCACGATTCCATAATAGGCGCCGACGCCCAGCACCGTGAGCGTGAGCATTCCACCGATCAGATCAATGATCCACAGGGGCCGCCTACGCATCCGCCAACTCCTTTTAGTCCCGGACCCAACCGCGAGTCTTCGCCGGCGCTGGTCCTCACCACGTGCAGCTCAATTCGAACCGCACCGCCGTCGTTTTCAGCATGGGCTCCGCACCGGCCTTGCCGACCAGCTCCACCTTCGAAAATACGCGCGACTGCTTCAGGGCCGAGATGAAGGCGTAGAGCGCGTCGTGATCCAATGCATAGCCTCGCAAGATCAGCGAGGTCGGTGCGCTGAGCGTAATCGGCTGGGCCGTAGTCGGCTGGGTGGCGCCGCTCGGCAAAAGTGCGCGCACGGGTCCGGCGCCGCTGGGCAACGGCGGCTCGGTGGAAATCGAGGTCAGCCAGGTCTCGGCCGGCATCGCGCGCGACAGCAGCGCCAGCATTCCCGACCAGCAGCGCTTGGAACGCAGGGCGTCGGCGCGCTGAATCTCGGATTTCAGGCGCCGGCACGTTTCCGTGGCGTCGGACAGCCGTCCGCGGACCGCGGTCAGGCTGACCTGCAACGACCGCTGCTGGGCCCGCAGCTCGGCGGCACTGGCCTGGCGGTCAAGCGTGACCAGCGTGGTGCCGCCGGCCAGCAGCGCCGCGATCAGCGCCGTCAGGGTCCAGCGCGCCGTGCGGCGCCGCCGCGCTTCCTGCATGCGCAGCACCTTGGGGACGAGATTGACCGCGACGGTGGTGGCGCTCATGCCGGATACTCGCTCAATGCCAGGCCGATGGCGACGCCCAGCGTGCTGATGGGTTGACGTTGCGTGCCGCTCCAGCGCAGCGCGCTGCGCTCGCCCGCTGACCAGCCGTCCGCGGCGCGCACACTGATGCCCAGCCGCTGCGACAGATGGTGCTCGAGATTGCGGGTCAGTGCTCCGCCACCGACCAGCATCAAACCGCCAATGCCGCGCTCGGGGAAGCACTGCTGCACATACGCGTAGGAGCGCTCGATCTCCGCCGCCAACTGATCGAGTTCGCTTCGCAGGATCGACGTGATCATGCCCGCCAGCTCATCATTCGGCACGTGCGCGGTCGCCGCGGGCACCGCGTGCACTTCGTCGTCAGCCGCGGCGGCGCGGTTGCGCCGCCGCAGCCCGCGGCCCGCCAGCGCCAGACCGTGATCGCGCTTGTGCAGCTCGGCCGAGGCGGGGCTGACCTGCAAGCCTTCGGCGATGCGCGCCGTCCATTTGGCACCGCCGGTATCGAAGGCGCGCGCCAGCACGGGAACATCGTCCACGCACAGCGCCAAACGCGCGGCGCGGTAACCCAGATCCAGCGCCCCCCAGATATCGCGCGGGCCGGCGAAACGCAGCATGGTTCCCAGACGCGCCACGGCGCAGGCCGAGGCATCGATGCGGCGGCAATCCAGACCGGCGCGGCGGCACAAATCCCAGATCTCCAGCACGCGTGCGCGCGGGGCGGCGACGCCCAGCGCGTCCGTGCGGGTTCCGCGGCCGCGCGGAATGCGCCAAAAGTCGGTCTCGGCCGAGCCGTCTTCAAAGCTCATGAGCCGTTCGATTTCTATGCGGGCGGCCGCGACGACCGGCGCCTGCCCGGCGGCGGCATCGTCCGGTAGCTCCAGCGCATGGATTTCGACATCCGGCGAGCTGAACCCGACCGCCACGCGCCGGCCGCGGAAGGCGCGCTGCCGCAAGCCGCGCCGCAAACGCTCGCTCCAGCCAGTCTTCAGCTCCGCGGGTTCATCCGGACGGCGGTCCCACTGCACGGCATCGATCACCATCCACGGGCCGGCGAAGGGTTGCGTGTCGCCCGCGCCGCCGGCGGAGGAAGGGCTGTCCGGCGCGCGACGCAGTTGCACGGCGCGAATCGCCGCTTGGCCCAAGTCCAGGCCGAGCACGGTGGGAGCGGTGCGCCGGGTTGACCGAATCAGCGAAAGCATGTATTTGGGCCACAGGCGCGGCGCGCTGCCGCTTGCCAGGCCGCCAGGACGAGCCCGGCGGCTCACCGATCACCTCACCGCCGACGTCAGATCGAACAGCGGCATGAAGAGCGAGATGGCCACCCCGCCCACCACCACACCCATGAGCATCAGGATCAGCGGCTCCATGAGTTTCGTAAGCACGCCGACCAGTTCAGTGTTCTCTTCGTCCAGCACGTCGGCCACAAAGCTGATCGCTTCCCCGAGCTTTCCCGACTCCTCGCCGGTGTGGATCGCCTGGCAGATCGACGGCGCGACCAGGCGACTGACTTCCATCGCGACGCTCATGTTGCCGCCGCCGGTGACGGCCGACTCGATGCCATCAAACATCGTCTGGAAGCGCGCATTACGCGTGACGCGCCGTGCCAGGTCGAGCGCATCCAGCACGCCCACGCGGCTCTCGATCAACATCCCAAGAATCCGAAAGACCTGGGCCTGAATCAGGCGGGCGCGCAGCCGGCCGATCAGCGGCAAGCGCACCTGAATATTGGCGAGCCACTGCCGGCCGATTTGCGTCGTGACCAGCAGCACCGTGCCGATCACCAGCGCCAGCAGCGCCGCCACCCCCAGCGGCCAACCACGCCGAATCACTTCCGATAGATCGAGCAGGAAAGAGGTCGAGGAGGGCAACTGCGCCCCGAGCGTCTTGAACATGTCGCCGAAACGCGGCACGACGAAGAACAGCAGGATGTTGATCACCACTCCGCACAGGCACGTCAGCAAGAGCGGATAGGCCAGCGCGCCCAGAATCTTGTTGCGCATGGCCCGCCGCTTTCCGATCAGGACCGCCAGCCGGCTGAACATCTCACCCAGGTTGGCGCTGGCCTCGCCGGCGGCGACCACCGCGCAGTACGTCGGATCGAACACGTTCGGAAACTTCCGCAGGGCTTCGGAAAGCGTGCTGCCCTCCTCCAGATCGAGCTTGAGATGCTCGATCATCGCGATGTGCTCCTTGCGGCGCATCTGCCGCGCGAGGGCCCACAACGCCGGGACGACAGCGCTGCCGGAGCGCAGCAGCATGGCCATCTGGCGCGTGAAAAGCGTCAGCACCTTCAGCGAGACGCGTCGCGTCGGCGGCAGGGCGCGCGGTCCCGCGCCGCGCGCGGTAGCGGCCGCACCGCCTTCGGAGCGCTCGATGTGCGTCACAAAGAGTCCCTTGCGGCGCAGCAGTTCCACGGCCGCGCGGCTGCTCTCGGCTTCGATCGCGTCGTTGATCTGACGCCCGGAGGCGTCGATGGCATCGTAGGTAAGGTTCATCGAGTCCTGTAGCGTCGGGCCTGTGCCCGGCGCGCTCCGCGCCGCCCACAAGGGGCGACGCTACAGTACCGGCTCGCCGGAGGTCACGCCGGTCGGGCTGCAGATCGTGGTCGGCTCGGCGCGCGTGACGCGCATCACCTCCTCGAGCGTGCTCTCACCGCGCTCGACGACGTCGAGCGCCTTTTCGCGCAGCGAGCGCCACCCGCACTCGGCCAGATATAAGCGCATATCGGTCTCGGACGCCCGCTTCTGGATCAGGCGCTTCAGTTCCGCGTCCAGCGTCATGACCTCGTAAATGCCGGTGCGTCCGCGAAAGCCGGTGTTGTGACACTCGCGGCAGCCCTCGCCTTTCTGGAACAGCTCGTTGGTGCGCTGGCCCCACCCGACCATTTCCAGCAACTCGGGCGTCGGATAATAGGACGTTTTGCAGGAGGCACAGATGGTGCGCGCCAGACGCTGCGCCACCACCCCCAGCAGCGCGGCGGACATCAGATACGGCTCGATGCCCATGTCGGTGAGCCGCGCGATCGCGCCCGGACTGTCGTTGGTGTGCAGCGTCGACAAGACGAGGTGCCCCGTCAACGCCGCCTGCACGCCGACACGCGCGGTATCCTCATCGCGGATCTCGCCGACCATGATCACGTCCGGATCCTGCCGCAGGATGGAGCGCAGCGCGCGGCTGAACGTCAGGCCGACGGGCTCGCTCACCTGGATCTGATTGATGCCGGCGAGCTGATATTCGACGGGGTCTTCGACGGTCACGATGTTGGTGGCCTCGTTGCGCAGCAGATCCAGCGCCGAATAGAGCGTCGTGGTCTTGCCGCTGCCGGTCGGACCCGTGACCAGGATCATGCCGTACGCGCTCTTGAGCATGGCATCGATGCCGCGGCGGTCGTCCTCCTGCACGCCCAAGTCGCCGAGGTCGAAGCTCAGGTGCGACTGATCCAGGATGCGGATGACGATCTTCTCGCCGAGAATGGTGGGCATGCTGGAGACGCGCAAATCAATTTCGCGGCCGTCGGCCACCAGGTGCACGCGGCCTTCCTGCGGCAGGCGCTTCTCGGCGATATCCATGCGCCCGATCACCTTGATGCGGCTGACGAGCGCCGCGTGCATGCCTTTGGGCGGGGTCAACAGCTCGCGCAGATGGCCGTCGATCCGATAGCGGATGTGCGTCGCCTTGCGGTCCGGCTCGATGTGAATGTCGCTGGCGCCGTCGCGCATCGCCGTCAAGATCGCCAGGTTCACCAGGTTGATCACCGGCGAACCGTCGACCATCTTGTCCAGGTCCGTGACCGGGCCCTCGTCGATGGCCTCCTGCTCGATCACGTCGACGTGGCTGTCTTCGATGGAGGCCAGAAACGCATCGACGGTCACCTCGGCCGCCAGATACTTCTTCTGGTATTCGCTGAGATTGTCTTCGAGCACCAGCACGGGCCGGATGCGCTCACCCGTGAGGCTCGACAAGCGGTCTAGCGTCGGCAGCGACTGCGGCTCGACCATCGCCACGGTCAGCTCGTCGTGCACGCGGAACATCGGCAGCACCCGCAAATGCTCCGCCTCCTCCTTGGGGATGCAGCGGGCAATCTTCGGGTCGATCAATCCGTGCCGCAGCAGACAGCCCTTTACGCCCAGCCGCGCCGCGAGCGCCGTCACCAGCACCTGCGCGGAGATCGCGCCGATCTCCACCAGGCTGGCGCCCAGACGCTTACCGGAGGCCTGCTGCTTGGCGAGGGCGGTCGCGAGCTGCTCGGCGGAAATGATGCCGTCCGCGATGAGTTGCTCGCCCAGTCTGACGGCGGATCCGATCATTCGAGGGTTCAGGGTTCAGGGTTCAGGGTTCAGTAAGAACGGTCTGCGACCGCGCTGCGTCCGTTACAGAAAGCTTCTGACCGCGTCCTGCGCATCCTCGAAGAACTCCAACTTATTACTCAACCCGGTCAGTTCGAAGATCTCGCGACAGGTCGGGGTGACGCTGACCAGCCGCAAGCGCAAGCTGCGCTCCTCCATGGCGGCCGCGGCCGTGGAAATGCCCTCCAGCGCGACGCTGTCCAGGTAGGGGGCCTCGTGCAGATCGATCACGAAGCGCAGATTGGCCGCTTTCAGGCGCTCGTCCAGGAACTCGGCAAAGCGCGCCGCATCCTCGTCGACCAGCGCGCCGACCGGGGTAAAGACCTCGACTGTTCCGCAGCTCTGTCGATCGATTTTCATGCGACACCGCCGGGCGCTACACGCATGACCCGCTCACCTGTTCCGCCGCTCCGCCGGCCGGGATGGTCGCGTCGGAAGGGCGCGCCGCGAGTCTGGCAGGCGGCTCGCCCGCGCGCTCCGAATCCTGGGTCGTCAGATCGCTGACCAGCGGGATGAGCCGCGCGCGGGCTTCGTGCGCATGCGTCAGCGCGCGCGCGATCAGTCCGGCCAACGGCGGCGTGTCGGTGCCGCTGCCGGCCAGTCCGCAACGCATCGTGATGTCGGCCCCCAGCCGCAGGCTGTCTCGGCAGAAGGCGGTCAACTTGTTCATCAACTGGCCGACGATGAGGCGCGCCAGCTCGGAATCCACCCGTCGCAGCAGCAACAGAAACCGCCCGTCATCGAAGCGCCCCAGGCGATCCTCGGCGCGCACTTTACGCCGAATGAGCTGACCCATCCCGCGCACCAGCTCGTTGGAGAGTTCCCACAGTCCGGCATCGTCCAAGCGCCGCAGGCCTTCCATCGCAAATGCGGCCACGGCCACCGGCTCGTGCTCGCGGTACGATTCCTCCAGCGCGGTCGCGGCCGACGTTAGAAATGCGTCGCGCGCCAGCAGCTCGGTGACCGGGTCATTCTGGCTCGCGACGCGGCTGCGGCAGGTTTCGGCGAGCGTCGTCCAGAAAAGATTGATGAGGGCCTCCATCGCGTCCAGCAGGCCAGTCGCCGCGGCGACCCGACCGGCGTCCGGTGCAAGCTGACCCACGGCGACCGCCCCGATGCGCCGCCCGCCGTTGCGTACGGCGAAGCACCAGCGCACCGGCGAATCGTCACCGGCCAGGGCATGAATCAGGTCCCCGAGCGTCGGATCGCCCGCGATGTACGTCTGGCCGCTGGTGACGACGTGCCCGATGATTCCCTGTCGCGCCGAAATCACCGCGCCACCGACCGCGGGCTGATACGGATCGGCGGGAGAAGATTCGCGCTGGCCCGTGCCCATCCCGGCTTCGCGCAGCGGAACCAGCAGGTCCCCTTCACTGAGCACGCGGAATGGCCGCACGTGACTCGCGCCGCAATACTGGTGCAGGAGGCTCCGGATCAATTCATCGAATGCCGGCCACGGATCGGGATCGTGACGATGGCGTTCCAACCAATCGTCGAACGTGGCTATGCTTTGCGGCACGGCGCGCGCGCCATTGGGTCCGTCCGCCGCGGACCACGCGGCGGAAGCGAGTGGCAGGTCCGCCGCAGACCGATTCCCGCGGGGCGGACTTTCACGCCCGTCGCGGGTAAGCGGCGCGAGTATTGCGGCCCGCCGCGGCGCCACATCCGTCGCCTCGCCGGCCCACAGCGCCATGCCGATCATCGCGCCCGCGCCGATCAGCAGCGCCAAAATCCACCAGGCGTCTGACCATAGCCGCGGCCCCAGTCCGGCGCGCGACAGCACGATCCAGAATAGGGCGCAGCACACTCCCAGCAGCACGGCGCGGTTCCGACGCATCATTCGCGCGCCGATGGCCACGCTCAGGGTGATGGGCACCCACGGTAAGAACAGCGCTAGCATCATGTTCGCGGCTCCTGAACAGGCGGCAGCGGCGTCGACGGGTCCGAATCGGAATTCACTGCCGATGGGTCACGGATCGGCACTCCCTCCCGTCCGGTTCCCCGACTCACCAATTTCGCCAACGCCTGCGGATCGTCGGCAATCCGGGCGCAAATGAGACGGTCGAAGCGCTCCGACAGCCGTGGGTCGAGTGTCGTGCCGGCCTCGCGGCGAATGATCTCCAGCGCGTGCTGCCAATCGAATGCCTGCCGGTACGAGCGGCTGGTAGTCAGGGCATCGAAAACGTCGGCGATCTGGATGAGCCGTGCCTGCAGCGGAATCTGCTCGCCGGCCAGCCCATGCGGGTAGCCGGAACCGTCGTAGTGCTCGTGGTGATGCAACACGCCGTCCAGCGCCGCCGAGAGTTGCGGAACGCCGCGGACCACCTCGTAGCTGCGCACCGGGTGTTCCTTCATGTGCGCGAACTCCTCGGGCGTCAGGCGGCCGCTCTTCTTGAGCACCTCGTCGCGAATCCCGATCTTGCCGACGTCGTGCAGCAACGCCGACCATTCCAGCATCTGCAATGACATTTCATCCAGGCCCAGATCCTCGCCCAGCAGACGCGCATAGCAGCCGACGCGGTGCGAATGTCCCGAGGTATAGCTGTCTTTCTGGTCAACCGCGCCGACCAGGGCGCGCACCATGTCCATCGAAAGCTGCCGCAGCTCGCGCAGTAACCGAAAGTTGCGGATGAGATCGCCGCAGAACAGGCTCAGCGTGTCCAACAGCAGCATGTCCGACGAGTCGAATGCCCGCGGAGCGGCGGGGGGGACGGGCGAGGTCGCAGATCGGCCGGGGCCGACTCCTGCCGCGCCCGCGGCTGACGGAGGGCTTGGCATCGCTCCGCTGGCGAGGATCAGCGCACAGACGAAGCTGTCGCCCGCGTAAACCGGTCCGACCAGGATCTGCCCGCCGGCCGAATTCGTCAGCGACGCATCCGCGCCCCGCGGCGCGAGGTTTTCGACGACCACACAGCGGCGGCTGCGAGCGTCGCGGATGGCCTGCTCCAGGCCGGGCGCATAATCGATTTCCCCGCCTTCGATGCGTCGATGCCGCAGACCGTCTTCGCTCACGATCCCGAACCGGACATGCGGATAAGCGCGGCGCAGACTGTCGATGAACAGCCGCACCACCTCGTCCTCGCTGCGCACCTCCGACAGTCGGCGCGTGACTTCGAACAGAATGCCGATTTGCTCGTACGCCCGCAACAGTTCTTCGGCCATGCCCTCGTGTTCGCGCAGGACCAGACCCATCGCCGCGTGCAGATGATCGAGTGTCTGCGAAATGGCCAGGGCGGCCGCGGCGGTTCCGTCAGCCTCCCGGCGCGCCGGGACGGGCGCGGGTTGGCGATCGCCTGCGCGCAGCGCGTCGTGGTGCTCGATCAACAGCCGGCGCAGGGTCTGGATCAGCTCCGGCGCGCCGCTGGCCGCGGCGCCTGCGAGCAAACCCGGTCGGTCGGACGCACCCGCTCCCGGCCCGTTTTCGGGCGGCGAAGCGGGCCCCGGCGCCGACGGCGGCTTGGCGTGAACGGCGCATTGCCAGTTTGCAGGTTCCCTTTTCAAGTCTCTAGTTTCTCGGCTTCCAGTAAGCGCGCGATCTCCTCCATCAGCCGCGAAGGCGAAAACGGCTTGGGGTGGATGCGCACCCCGAAGCCCGCCACCTGTGCGGCCATCGTCGATTGATCGCAGCGCGAGCTGAGCAGCACAATCGGAATGTCCGACTTCAGTTGCGCGCGTACCCAGCGGACCAGCCCGATGCCGTCCACCTTCGGCATGTTGACGTCCGAAACGACCAGGTCGATTGCCTGCGCTGTCAGCGCCGCTTGCGCCATCTCGCCATCGGTGACTTCGATCACCTGGTGCCCGTTTCGGCTGAGCCACATGGCGATCAGGCGCACCATGTGAGCGTCGTCGTCTGCAACCAAGATGGTCGCCATGTCATCACCATTCATGACCGCCAAGACGCCAAGGTCGCCAAGATCACGAAGTCCACTTCGCGGATTGAAGCTGTTTTCTTGGCGTACTTGGCGTCTTGGCGGTTGTCATAGGCGCTTTAGCGGTTCTGTGAATCAAGCAAAGTCATTTAGACGGCAGTCTTCGCCGGGGCGCGGCGCTGTTCAGCCGCCCCCACGCTCGTGGATGTCCCGGACGTTCGCGCCTCAGTTACGGTCCCGCGCGCGCGCGGCAGCGTCACCATGAACGTCGAACCCTCATCCGGGGCGCTCATTAACTCGATGTCGCCGCCGTGGCGGCGCGCGATCTCGCGCGCGGTGGTCAGGCCGATGCCCGTGCCCGGCTCGCTGGCCACGCGCGGATCGCTGCCGCGCTGAAACTTCTCGAAAACGCGCTCCTGTTCCGCGGGCGGGATGCCGATCCCGTTGTCCTTGACCGTGACCAGCACCTGCTCGGCCGTGCTCTTGCAGCCCACGTGTACCGCGCCGCCGGCCGGCGTGTATTTGAGCGCATTGCCCAGCAGGTTGTTGATCACCACCGCCAGCTTGTCGCGATCGGCGCGCAGCGGCTCGAGCTTGGCCGGCAAGACCAGTTGCAGGTCGATCTTCTTCTCCTCGGCCAGGCCACGCACGTCGCGCACCGCATCGGTCAGCAGCGTGCGCAGATCCACGTCGTCGTGCACCAGCCGGATGCTGCCCACCTCGATCTGCGAGATGCTCAGGATGTCCTCGATCAGTCGCGACAGCCGCCGCGTCTCCTTGGTGATCACGTTGTAGCATTCGGTGATGACGCGCGGATCGTCGAATACGCCGCTGGACAGCGTCTCGGCATACGCCCGGATATTGGTCAGCGGCGTGCGCAGCTCGTGCGTGACCTGCGAGACGAAGTCCTCGCGCGCCCGGTCAGCCCGCACCTGCTGGCTGACGTCGGCGATGGTGATCACGCATTCGCCCTGGCGCCGCGCATCGCGCATGGGCAGCACGCGCACGCGATAACTGCTGCCGTCCGCTTCGACGTGCACGGTCTCGCTGCGCGGCGCGAAATTGCCGTTGGACATGCGTGCGGCGCGCAGCAGGTCCAGAATGGGACCGCGCGACGGCGGGAAGTGGCCGTTGTCGGCGGCGATGGGGCTGCCGGTGCCCGGAGTATCCGCTGCGGTCAGCGCATCGAGCTCCAAGCCCTCATCTTCCGGAGCGATTCCCAGCAGCCGGCAGGTCGCGGCGTTGGCATACGCCACGCGGCGCTCGTCCATGATGTGCAGAATGCCATCCGGAACGGCATGCAGCGCCGCGGCCAGGTCGCCGCCGCCCGAGCGCTCCATCACCTGCCGCAACTCCGACGCCGCCGCCGCCCGCTGGGCTTCGCAGCGCAACTGCTCGGCCAAATCGATCAGCCGGTTCCATTGTCCGGCCACGCTGCCCAGAGAGTCGGCGATCCGCAGGGACGCCAATTCGGTAGCCAGCAGCTCGGCGCGCTCGCGCGCTCCGGCCGTCTCCAATGCCGGATGGGCCGTGAGGTTTTCCGAAATTTGACAGACACCGCGCAGATGCCGCCGCAGGCTGCGATACAGCAAGAAGAATGTTCCCGTCCCGAGCAGCGCGATCAGCAGCCCCGAGCTGCCCGTGTACGAGGGGTCACCGATCGCCGCCGGGGCGATGTTGATCACGCCCTCCAGGAAACGCGTGGGTAAGCGGTTGGCATGCACCGACACCGGTACGCCCAGCGACGCCGCCGGCGCGATGGGCACGCGGAAGAGCATCCGGCCGGCACGGGCTTCGGCGGTAAGCGGATGGATTTCCATCCGCAGCGGACGCAGCGTGCCGAGTTGTGGACCAGCGGCGTTGGGATGCCCAATCTCGTCGGCCTCGATGCTCGCCAGAACGTTGTTGTCGCGATCGTAGATGCGCAATTGCTCGCACGCGAGCGAGGCCGCAAAGGCGCGCAGCGCACGTTGCTGGGTCCCGTTGTCGTCGGGCGCTACGCCACTAAGTACGCCCGCCAGCAGGCTGGCCGAATGCTCGGTCACATCGTGCAGCGCTTTCTGGGCGGCGGCGCAGGAATCGCGCAGCGTCGCGTAGCCGACCGCCCCCAGGCCGGCGACGTACACCAGCACCAGGGACAGGCCGATCCAGCGCGGCACTTCCTCTTCCAGCCAGAACCGCCTCAGTCTCGACCAATTCCATTTCACGGTTTATGCTTCCGGGACGCCGCGAGGGCGAAACTCCCGTCGCGCCGCACGCCGGGAGGGCGAGGCGCCCACCGGGAGGGCGAGGCTCCCGCCGAGCCACACGCCCCGAGGCTCGCCCTCCGCTGCTGATCCGGGACACGCGCGCCCGCGTGCGGGCTAGCGTGTCCCGAACTGACGCGGCCCATTGGGTTGTATCGAAATCGGCAGGAATGCGCTTAACTACCGCGACTCCCGTTTCCGCGGGACGATTCGGCGGGGAGGTTATGGGAGCTATGTTCAGACCGCAGAAATCGTTGATCGCCATGGTGCACGTCGGACCGCTGCCGGGCACCCCGGCGTGGCGCGATAATATGACCACGCTCATCCGCCGCGCGACGGACGAGGCGCGCCTGCTGTCGGACGAGGGCGCGGACGCGCTAATGATCGAAAACATGTACGATCGGCCCTATATCACGCGTGTCGGGCCGGAGGTCGTGGCGGCGATGACCGCGATCGGCCGGGCGATCCGGGAGATGGTGCGCGTGCCGTTGGGTGTGCAGATTCTGGCGGCCGGGAATACCGAGGCGCTGGCCGTGGCGTCGGCCTGCGAGGCCAGCTTCGTGCGCGTCGAGGGTTTTGTCTATGCTCAGATCGCAGATGAGGGCCTGATGCCCGAAGCCGCGGCGGGTCAGCTTCTACGTTATCGGCGGCAGATCGGGGCCGACGATATCGCGCTTTTCGCCGACATCAAGAAAAAGCACGCCAGCCACGCGATCACCAACGATGTCGACCTGTCCGAAACGGCCAAGTCCGCCGAGTTTTTCGGAGCCGACGGATTGGTCGTCACCGGCATGGGCACCGGCCGGCCGACCGCCCCGGAGGACGTGCGCACCGTCCGGAAGTCCGTCGATCTGCCCGTGCTGGTCGGCAGCGGGGTCACTCCCGATAATCTGGATTCCGTATGGTCCGACGCCGAGGGCTTCATTGTTGGATCGTATTTCAAGCATGGCGGACACTGGTCCAATCCGCCCGATCCGCAGCGCATCCGCAAGCTGGTCGCCGCCGTCCGCCAGCGCCGCGATGCGTGAATGGTATGGACGCTGAGACGCTGAGGTACTGAGAAGATCATGTAGTAAACCCATTCTCAGTCCCTCAGCGTCTCAGCGTCAGAATGGGAGGGCGAGCCACACGGGAGGGCGAGCCTCCCGGCGAGCCGCATCGGAGATGACCTATCATGGTCGGAGTCGAAATGTATGCTCACCCTCACGTTCCTGGGCGTGGGTAGCGCCTTCGCCAAACGGAACTACCATTCCAACGTACTGTTCGAGGCCTGGT
>DASXUA010000055.1:0-4835 GCA_036505095.1 Phycisphaerae bacterium | reverse complement strand
AAGCCGGCTGGCAGATCTATATGTTTCTTCATAGTTCGCGTAAACCCGGGCCGCCCGACACGATCGTGCCGGGGGGACGGCATCGCCTGGCCGTCCGCGGCCGGCTGGGGCTGCACGAGTATAACGATGCGGCGCGGCGCGGCAATACCAAAGGTTGGGGCGGTTCGGGGTTCCCGCCGCGGGGGACCGTCGGCAGGGTTCAGAGCGGCGCGACGGCCTGCGCTGAGTTCGTCGTCAATTGACAGATGCGTGCCCCGGGCTAAACTTTGGCATGCTGTCCCCGTAGCTCAATTGGACAGAGCGTCGGCCTCCGGAGCCGAAGGTTACAGGTTCGACTCCTGTCGGGGACGATTGAGCATGTCGCACGCTGGGATCGGCGCGATCCTGCTGACCACTGTGCTGGCGCTGACGAACGGCTGCAGCGGGCCGTTGCTCGTGCGCGACGGCGAGCTTCTCAGGATTACACGGAGCGCGCCAGGCCGCGACGCGGATAAAACCGCACCCGGGCAGCCGGTGCGGATTGGCTGGCTGGGGACCGCCTGCTACTTCATCCAGTTCGGCGAAGTCGCGCTCATGACCGATCCGTACTTCACGCACCACTCCTTGGGGCAGGTCGGGTTTGGAAGGATTCGCTCGGACCCCGAACTCGTCGAGCGGAAGACGGGGAAGTTGCCCACGCCGCAAGCGATCTTCGTTGGGCATACGCATTACGATCACACGCTCGATCTGGCCGAGATGATCAGCCAGCGCCGCTGGGACGGTGTGCCGATCTACGGGAGCGCGAGTCTCGAGAATCTCCTCTGCGGTTACGGTGGGCATCGCGTGTCGAGTTGGCGCGGCGCCGCAACCGACGGGAATTGGCACACGGTCGGGCCGGGGCTGGAGTATCAGGCGCTCTGTTCCGAACATGCGCCGCAGATCGACGGAATTCTGCTGTATGCCGGACAGATCGGGCAGCCGCTAAAATCTCGGCCCACGCATGCGGCCGATTTCAAAGTCGGCGATACCTATGCCTACCTGTATCGGCTGTCGCAGGGGGCTAAACAGTTCACGATTTATTTCGCCGATGCCGCAGCCACGCCTCCGCTGGGCTTCCCGGATGTAATGGTCGAGCATGTGGATCTTGCGATCTTGTGCGTGCCGGGTTGGCGGAACGTGAAGGGATATCCACAAGGAATCATCCGCCGTCTGCGGCCGCGCCATATTTTGCTGTCGCACTATGATGACTTTTTCCAGACCGACGGGCGGCGCACGCGCGAAGTGCCGACGGCCGAGCTTGGGGCCTTCATTCGCGTTGTGCAGGGCTGTGCTGACTATCCTGAGTTCGAGAGCATTCTGGTGCCGGGTGTCGATGCCGTGATGCAGATTGCGGCGGTCGCGGCGCCGCGCGCTGCGGAGCGCTGAAGCGCTCGCTTACGCGTCGCGGCTCTGAATGCTCAGCAGTCAGGACTCAGCACTCCACTACGGCGGGCAGGGCACGAGGGCGAAGCCGTTCCAGACCTGAGTGGTGTGGACGCCGTTGAGAAGCTGAACCAGGCGCAATAAGTCCTGAGTATTCACCGGGGCTCCGGGTCCAGTGCTGCGATCGATATTGTAGCGCGGCAGGTTCTCGGTCAGATTGGCGCTGCCATTGCCCAGGGCCTGCACCAGCGCCAGCAAATCCTGCGTGTTGATGGTGCCGCTCATGTTGACGTCGCCGGGCAGGAACTCGTAGCGCAGGCGCTCGACGCGCTGCGTCGTCTGAAAGGTCAGCGTCGTGCATCCGCCGGGCGGAATCGGGCTGGTCAGCGTGACATCGAAAGTGTTGGGAGCGACGCTGGTCACGGCGCTCACGGATGGGCACATGGTCATGCCTGTTCCTCCGAACGCAATATACGTGCATGAAACGCCGATCTGCGAGGGAATCGGCGGCGGAACCAGTGGACCGCTGAACGTCACGCGGATTGGGCTGTACGTGACCGGGCCGGCGGGGGGCGTGCCGGCGCCGCCGATGCCGCGCGTCAGCATGTTGCTGGATCCAGTATCGAGCACGTCACGGAAGGGCTGCTGGCCGGTGAGATACGGATTGTCCTTCGGCGGGTTGGCCGCGACGATGAAAACTTCACAACTGTCCGGTACGCCGTTGCCATTCACGTCAGCGGCCGTTCCACTGGCGATGTCGCAGGAGTCGGGGATTCCGTTTCCATTGCAGTCCGTTTCGCAAGCGTCGGGAATGCCGTTGGCGTTACAGTCGGGACTCAAGCCCATGGCGATTTCGCTGGCGTCCGGAATGTCATTCGCGTTGCAGTCGCCAGGCAGGATGCGGCGGAAATACACGTCCTGCTCGCCGTTGAAGGTGGCCGCGAACGCCAAGCTGGCGCCCTGCGCGTCGGAAATCATGTGATAGTAATCACCGATTTTGTCTTGATTCGGCCAGCCAATGCGCGAATTCCAGGGCGGCGTAAGCGCGATGCTGGCGGCCCAGGTCTGACCGGCATCGGTCGAGTACGAATAGCGCGTTTCAGAAAACGCAGCGGTGGGATCGTTGCGCGTATCGTTCCAGACAACGTCGATCCGGCCATTGGGCGCCACCGACATGGTGCCGAACCATTGCCAGGTGTTGCTGCCGGCCGGATCGTCGTTGACGCGGACTGGTGTGCTGAAAGTTACGCCGCCATCGGTGCTGCGGACGAACATCACATCCAGCGGATCGGGACCGGCCGGATTGACGGAGCAGAGCAGGTATATATTGCCGTTGGTGGGACCGTCCGAAGTATCAATCGCGATCCAGGCCTGGCCCAGCAGACCGCCGGGGTTCGGACCGACGCCGCTGCGGAGCGCGCCGCCCATGTTGATTTCCGAGGCTGGCTCGAAAGTCGGCGCCTCGGTCGAGTCCTGCGCGTTTGTCGATTTCGTAAGCCGAAAATTGGGATTCCCGCCACCCGGGCTGTCAATACCAAAGATGTACAGCGTGCCGTCCGGACCGACCGCCTGCGTACCCCACACGGGCGTGCCGGGCAGGGGAATGGGATCGATGTATGTCAGGCCTCCATCCGTCGAGCGCGTGAACGTGTTGGCGCCGGTGATGGTGCTCCAGTTGACGTAGATGTTTCCATGCCCGATGCCGTTCGACCGGTCGATGCTCATCCAGGCCTTGTCGCCTCCGAAAGCAGGAATCGGATCGCCCCAGCTCACACCCGCATTGGTGGAGATGAACATGTCGCAGGCGAAGGTGGTCGGGTTGCCCAAGCTGTAGTAGCAGAAGGTTCCTTCGGCATTGGCGGCGAGCACCGGGTCGCTGCGGAACTGACCGGGAGTCAGCACGCCGGGGAAGGTCCAGGTGGCGCCGGCGTCCATGCTGTAGCCGCGGCCGGCCTGGCGGAAGTTGGAGTTGACGTTGTCGAACTGGCGCCAGCCAATGACAATGTGGTTCGGGTTCGTAGGGTCAATGGCCATGGACGGTTCATTCCCTGCATCGCCCGAGACATTGTTCCCCTGACCATCGACATTCACCTGGATGCTCTGCACGCCCTGAGTGGGCCCGCCGAGCGGCATCGGTGATGGCGGCGGCTGCGGAGGTGTCGGCAGCCAGGGATCGCCGAGCGTCTCGAGATGCGAGACATCTGAGTCATCAGGCGGATCCTGACCCAGCGCAAGGCTGGTGACAACAAGGATGCTTCCAATGGCGACAGGAAACGCACGTTCTCGTTTGAACATTCTGACCCCCTTACCACGCTCAGCGCACACCTCGCGCGCTGGCGACACCCAGCCATTGTAGCGAATCGCCCGGCATTGTGGCAGTGCCACGGCCACGATTTGAACCTCAACGGTGTTTGTGATAGTGTGCCGTCCTGGGACCGACTTACGACCTGCCAGGAGGATCTGATAGTGAAACGGATCGACGAGAATCGGAGTAGGTGCATGCTGCGCTGTGCGTTGGTGCTGCTGGTGCTGCCCACATTGGTTTGGGCGCACGAGGATCGCCAACACTCTCACGAGCGCGATGCGCAGCCGCCCTATAACGGGCCTGGCTGGGACCCGACCGAGGGGGGCGGACCGCCCATCGCTTTCCCATCCAGCGGCATCCAACTACTGAGTTGGATTCCCATCACGCAGTTCAACCCGGCGGGCACCAGCGCCAACGTGGCTTGGGGGTACGTCGCGCCCAGTGGCCGAGAATATGCCATTCTGGGCTTCTCGCACGGGACGGGCTTCGTCGAGGTCACGAATCCCAGCAATGCACAAATCGGCGCGGTCATCACCGGTCCGACCAGCTTGTGGCGCGACATCAAGGTTTATCAAAACTACTGCTATGCGGTAAGTGAGGCCGGCTCCGGCATCCAAGTGATGAACTTGTCGCAGATTGACAGCGGCATCGTTACGCTGGTCGGAACTGTAACCACGCCAAGCGGCACGACGATGTCGACGCACACGGTGGCCGTCAACGAGGCCAGCGGATATCTGTATCGCTGCGGGGGCGGCAGCTTCATCGGCCTGCGAATCTACAGCCTGGCGAATCCGGCCACACCGACATATGTGACGACCTGGAACGCGGGGCGCTATGTCCATGAAGCGCAGGTGGTGACCTACACCAGCGGGCCTTACGCCGGCAAGGAAATCGCGTTCTGTTTCAGCGAGACTTCCTCAGGCGGTGGGACGCCGGGCATCAACATCCTGGACGTCACCAATAAGAGCAACATCCTGCAGCTCTCGTTCGTTCAGTATCCGAACGCGGCCTTCTCGCATCAGGGCTGGCTTTCACCGGACCACCATTATCTCTTCCTGGATGACGAGTTGGACGAGAGCCAGTTCGGAATCTACAGCCTGACGCGCGTGTTCGACGTGCTCAATCTGGC
>DASXUA010000054.1:0-4727 GCA_036505095.1 Phycisphaerae bacterium | reverse complement strand
GGATGATGACCGGCAGCGTGGGCCGCACCTCACGGATATCGCGCAGGATCGAAAGCCCGTCCCCGCCCGGCAGCACCAGGTCGAGCAGGACCAGATCGCACGCGATCTCGATGGCCATCTCGCGCCCGCGTCGGCCATCTGCAGCTGCGCACGGTTCGTAGCCCTCAAAGCGCAGCGCATCCGTGATCCCCAGCCGGATCGCAGTGTCATCTTCAATCACCAGTACGCGGCGTCCCATAGCTCTTGTGGTGCGGGCGTCCCGCCTGCACGCAACTTCAAGAGTGTACCACGCCGGGTGCCGCAGTATGTAACGCCTGTGTAACGTGAAGGCTGGCCGTCAGAACCCCGCCTGCAAAGGCGGGGTGAGTTACGCACGCCCTACACGCGCGCACGTCACCCCCCACTTGCGTGGGGGGTTCCGATCGCTACCGCGTGCCGCAGGCCAGTCCGCCATTCTGCAGCGCGGTGTAGGTGTCCGCCGGCACGAGCCCCAGCCACGGATCGGAACTGGGCGTCAGGAAAAGCTCCGCGTACACGCGCTCATTGAGCTGCCGCACATCCGAAGCCGCGCTTCCATTCACGAACCATTCATGGATCTGCCGGTGCAGCACGTACTCATTCTTTACGGAATCGAGCGCGACGGATCTTTCGAATTGTGCCACCATCCACACGAGCGGATCTTCAGCCCTGCATTTCGAGACCGCCACCCGGCCCGCTTCGACTGCATTCGGATTCTGTCGCCGCATCAGCGCGCGACTGGCCGTGTCCAGCCGAGCATCCTCCCCGTGCAGCGCTGCGATCCGCTGCCAAGTCTCCTCGTCAGTTGCCGCCGCCAGCTTCGCCGCGGCTTGATCCAGAGCGCTCAACAGCGGCAACTCGACCAGGGTCTTGCTCGTGGCGGCCATCGCCGCCTCGCGCGCCGCCGGGCCCGCGGCTTGGGGCGTGGGTTGCACAGCACCCGCGCGGGCAAGCCGCGCCGCACCCCTGGGACTCAGCACGGCGGGCGCGTCGCCAGCCGCAATGCCCAGCGCCATCAAGTCGCCGCGCCAGTCACCGACAATCTCCTCGATCGACCGTCGGTGATGGAGATCCAGCAGAATCTTGCACAAGGGTTGCGAGGCGCCATTCAGTGTTCGCGTGAGGCCCTCGGCCCGTACCAGCCCGCTCAGAAACGCCTTCGGTCCATACAGACCCGGCAGTGCGTCAACCGGCCGCCCATCGCTGTCAAGGATGTAATGAATGCTGTTGCCGGTGATGGTGCGCTCGAGCTTGCGGCCGTCGCCGAAATCGATGGTGATGCGTGGCACGGGCCGCACTGATTCCCAGTGCAGCACGAAGCGCTCCCGAAGCACCTGCGAAACCTGCTCGTTGGCATACAACACCGTGCGGAAGAATCGGCTGTTCGCACAACTGTATTCGTCGGTGAGTTTGCCGAGCATGCGCAAGGAGAGGATCGGCTTGCCGCTGGCCTTGGCGGCCGCTTTGGCCTGCTCGAAATCGGTATACCAGTAGAGCCGCGAGGCGTAGCAGTCGTGCTGCGCCCCGACCGTGTCGAGCGCTGCGCACAGCCGTTGCCAGGCGGGATCGTGCGAATCGCGCGGCGGATTGCTCAGCATGGCGGCGTGCTGGTTGACGAGTGCCTGCAAGCCGGCCGGTCCGAGCGACCGCAGAGCCTCAATCGCGCCTGACGCTGTGGCCGCGTCTTCCGAAACTGCTGCGATCGCGAGCGGCGCCAGTTCCGGTCCACAGCCGCGCGCGGAACCCAACGTCACGCTGAAGATGACTCCCATTACACCATACAACATCGATTGCCTGCGCCACATGATCGGACTCCTGATGATTGGTGACCGGGCCCCGCTCGCCGGAACACTTCTGGCGGCAGGCGCTCTCAAGTAAGAGTACGCCGCAGGACAGACCAAGGTCGTAACGGCTATGTAACGATCGACGAAGCTGTAGAGCCGTACGATCCTTGGATTCTTCCAGTCTCTGCGTTCTCAGCGTCTCAGCGTCGAGCGGGCGGGTGCAGATTACGGCAGTTGCCATGTAACAGAGGTTACGACGATCATGCATGCATGCGGGAGTTGCTGTCATTCGCGCTGGTAACGTTCTCGGCCATTTTCTTCGTGGTCGATCCGTTGGCCGTGATTCCACTCTTCCTCTCGCTCACCCAGGGCGACCCGCTGGAAAAGAAGCACGCCACGGCCGCCAAGGCCGCCTTGGTCACGACCGTCACGCTGCTCACCTTCGCGGCCGCCGGGAATTTCATCTTCCGCCTGTTCGGCATCACGCCCGGCGCGTTCAAGATCGCCGGCGGCATCCTGCTGTTTCTGATGTCCCTGGATATGCTCCGCGCGCAGCGCTCGCGCGTCCGCACCAGCCCTGAGGAGGAACTGGAAGGCGTGGCCAAAGAGGAGGTCGCGGTGATTCCGCTCGGCATCCCGATGCTGGCCGGCCCCGGCTCGATCGCCACCGTCACGGTCACCATGAGCCAAGCCTGGACCTCGCTGCCGCGCATGGCCATCGTGATCGGCAGCATCCTCCTGACCGGCCTGCTCACGTTCATCTTGCTTCGTGGCGCTCTCGTGCTCGAGCGCACGCTGAAGCGGACGGGCCTGAACATCCTGACCCGCATCATGGGCCTGATCCTCGCAGCCGTGGCGGTCCAATTCGTGGTCAGCGGCATCGGGGACGTGTTCCCACACATGACCGGCCAAAAATAATTCTGGCTGCATTCAACGATTCGCGTGCCGCGCGCATATAGATGACAGCGGGAGCAGACCATGACGGCAACTCGCGAGCGAGATGAATGGCTGATGGCTCAAGTGGCCCGCGGCCAACGCTCGCAGCTCGAGCCGCTGGTGCGGCGGTATTCCGGACCCTTGCTGACCTTCATCCAACGCATGGTCCAGGACCGGCACCGCGGCGAGGAGTTGTTCCAGGACGTGTTCGTTGCGGTTTGGTCTAAACGGCGGCAATATCAATTTCCACGCCCGTTCAAACCCTGGCTCTATGCGATTGCGATCAACAAATGCCGTGGGCATCTACGCACGAAAGTCCTTCCGGTGGCTTTCTCGTTGGACGCTGGCGAACACGGGTGGGTCCCGGCCGGGTCAGGGCCGTTGCCCGGTGAGTCAGCCGTGGCGACCGAGACCGCCGTACACGTCTTGAACGCCGTCGCCGAGTTACCGCCCCGCCAGCGTGCCGTCGTGGTGCTGCGAATCTGGTCGGAGCTGTCCTACGCGGAAATCGCTGATGCACTCGCATCCACCGAGGGGACCGTCCGCTCGCACATGCATCACGGGCTGGCGGCCATGCGGAGGTATCTAGAGCCGCGGTTACGTTGAACGAGATCACTGCCATGTTGAATCACCACCAACACGTTCTCGAACATGTCGATGATTACCTGCACGACGCGCTATTCCCGGAGGATGCCGCAGCTTTGGAACAGCATTGCGATGTCTGCCGCATCTGCCAGGTGGCGCTGGAGGAAGCGCGCCAGCGGCATCACGCGGTCCGCGCGCTTCCGCCCCTGGAAGCGTCTGACGCCTTGATCCGCAAGACGCTGGAGCGCGTGAACGCCACGGTTGGCCGGGAGCGCCGTGCACTGCTTGCAGTCGGTGGACTGGCGACCGCGGCGGCGATCGTGATTGGCGCGTTTCATCTGTATTATTCGAAGCTTCATCCGGATCCCATTGATCTTCAGGTTTACGGACAGAGCGAATTGCTGGCTGATACGCAAGCGGCGTTGCGCGTGCGGCTCGTGGATCGCGCGCGCGGCATCGCGCTGCGCGGAGTTCCCGTCGATATTGACATGCGCGCTAAGACCGGCCAGCCAGCCATCCGCCTGGCCAGCTTCACGACCGACGCTCAAGGGACTGGCCAACCAATCTTCCGGCTACCCGACTGGAAGGACGGCGACTACGAGTTGCGCGTCACCGCGCGTCCGGCCAGCGAGCCGGAGATCATCAGCCGCATGATCAAGCTCAAACGTTCATGGAAGGTGATGCTCAGCACCGACAAGCCGGTTTATCAACCCGGCCAGACCATTCGCATGCGCGGCCTGACACTGCGCCGGCCAGACCTGAAGCCGGTTGCCGGTCAGGATGCAACCTTCAGCATCACCGATCCGAAGGGCAATGTCATTTTCAAGCAACGCGACGTAACCAGCCGATTCGGGATCGTCTCGGCTGATTGTCCGCTGGCGGCCGAGATCATCGAAGGCAGTTACGCAGTCGCCTGCCAAGTCGGCGACACCAGCAGCCACTCGGCGGTTGAAATCAAATCGTATGTGCTCCCGAAATTCCGCGTGGCGATCGAGTTGGATCAACCCTACTACCAACCTGGACAGGCGCTGCGCGGGTCGGTGCGGGCCGACTACTTCTTCGGCCGGCCTGTTTCGCAAGCGGCGGTAGAGGTGGAGCTTCAAACTGGCGATGGTCCGGCGGCGAGCACATGCACCAAGTCGATTCGGAGTGGAACGGACGGGCGGGCCAGCTTTGACTTCATGCTGCCCGAGACGCTCATCGAACGTGACCAGGAATCTGGAGACGCGCATATTGGATTGCAGGTCACCGTGACCGACACCGCCGGCCAGAAGCAGACGGCTCGTGCCTCACGCGTGGTCACGGTTCATGCCGTCCACATCGAAGCGATTCCGGAATCCGGGACACTGGTGCGCGGCACGAGCAACACGCTCTATGTGCTCACGACTTACGCCGACGGGCGGT
>DASXUA010000053.1:0-18113 GCA_036505095.1 Phycisphaerae bacterium | reverse complement strand
GCGTCAGGTCGGAGTCATCCTCCTCGTCGACCCGCAGCAGGTGCTCGCGCTGATTGCCGAACCGGCGTAGGAACCGCGTCTTGACCGCGGTGGGCCGGTTGTCGAGGTGGAGCACTCCGCCAACATCTGCGCCGGCCTCTTCGAGCTTGTCCTTCAACCACGCGCCGGGCGAATCGTTGCCCAGCGCGCCGAAGCAGGCGACCTGTCCGCCCAGCTTGAGGATGTTGAGGGCCACGAAGCCGGCCCCGCCCACGCGGTTCTCGCGCTCCTCCACGCGCAGCACTGGGACCTCGGGTGCTTCGGGGTTCCTGCGCTCGGCGCTCCCGTACACGTAGCGGTCGAGCATGAAATCGCCGATCACGAGCACCAGATGACCGGGAAAGGCATCGAGGATAGCCATCAGCGTTCCCGGGTCGGTGTCTGCGGGAGCGGGTGGTTCTGAGGGCGCGGCGCCTGTCATCTTCCGATCTCCAAGGAGACGGCAATGCTATCTGCCAGCGTTGCCGATCAGCAGCAGTCGCCCGCCGGCGCGAAATGTCCGGACAATCAGATCGGCCATCGCCTCCAATGACGCGACGCGGCCGCGCAGCGCATGCACTACGCTCAAATGTTCGTCGATATGTGGCTGCATGTCGGACGTTGCTGTTTTCATGCGTTCGGGTTGCCGCGGAACAAAACTGGCCTTAGTCTATGCTCCAAATCCGGGTACGGATTATCGGCGACCCGCGCGTGATAGTCGAGATGGGACAGAAAACCACTTTCTGGGGATCGTCTGCGAGCAGCTTGCTGGCCGCTGGGCTAATGCTGGGGGTGATCGGTTGCGAGCGCAAGAGTGCCGGGGGCGCATCTGCGGGCTCCGCCAGTCTGCAGAAGCGCGTCACGCCGCCGGGCGCCGAGCTGTTCGTGGATGTCGCCTCGACGGCCGGAATCGATTTCGTTCATGATCCGGGCGCCGCAGGCATGTACTACTATCCGGAGGATTTCGGCAGCGGCGGCGCATTTGTGGATTACGATAACGACGGCGATCTGGACATCTACCTGGTCCAGAGCGGCCGCCTGCCCGGAACCGATCAGAACCGGGCTGTCCCCAGCCCGGTAGGGAACCGGATGTTTCGCAACAACGGCAACGGCACATTTACAGACGTCACCGAGGCCACCCGCACGGGCGCTACCGGGTACGGCATGGGCGTGGCCTGCGCCGACTATGACAACGACGGCGATACGGACATTTTCATTACGAACTTCGGTCCGGACGTGCTCCTGCGGAACAACGGCGACGGAACTTTCAGCGATGTGTCCACCATCGCAGGAGTGGCCGATCCGGCGTTCGGGCTCAGCGCCGCGTTCTTTGATTACGATCGCGATGGCCGGCTGGACCTATATGTCGCCAACTATGTCATCTGGCGGCCGGAGTTGGAGTCGTCGTGTTATGAGGCCACCGGTAAGCGCGATTACTGCGCGCCGCTGGCGTACAAGCCGGCGGCGGATCGGCTCTATCACAATCGCGGCGATGGAACCTTCGAGGACGTGTCGGCCGCCAGCGGCATCACTTCGGCCGCGTATAACGGCATGGGCGTGGTCTGCGCCGACTTCGATGGCGACGGCTGGGAGGATGTGTTCGTCGCCAACGATCAGCAGCCCAATCTGCTGTGGATCAATCAACGCAACGGGACGTTCGTCGATCGCGCGCTCGCGGCGGGCGCGGCCCTGAATTCCGAGGGTCGGCCGGCGGCCAACATGGGCGTCGCCTGCGAAGACGTCGATCGCGACGGCGACTTCGATCTTTATGTCACGCATCTGCGCGCCGAGACCAATGTCTACTATCGCAATGACGGCGGCAGTTTTGAGAGCGCCGGCGGGCTGCTGCGCGTGTCGGACTGGAGCATGCCCGATACCGGATTCGGCACCAGCTTTTTCGATTTCGATAATGATGGTCGCTTCGATTTGTTCGTGGCCAACGGCGCGGTCACGCGCTCGCCGGAGCCGCTCGACCCGGTCAATCCGTACGCCGAGCGCAACCTCCTGCTGCGAGAGAAGGAAGATGGAACGTTCGTTGATGTGACGAACGCGGCGGGCAGCGCCTTGCAGGCGGTGCAGATGAGCCGGGCGGCGGTGTTCGGTGATTATGATTCCGATGGGCGAGTGGATGTCCTGGTCACGAACAATCGCGGACCGGTGCAGCTTCTGCATAATCAGGGTTCAGGGTTCGGGGTTCCCGCCGCGGCGGACCGTCGGCAGGGTTCAGGCCAGAACCATTGGATTCGCATCCGGACGATCGGACGTGAAGATAACCGCGATGGTATCGGCGCGCTGGTGTGGGCCGAGGGCGCTGGGCAGCGAGTGTTGCGGCAGGTGCGTCCGCAATACAGCTATCTGGCCAGCAACGAGCCGACGGTGCATTTTGGTCTTGGATCGCATGCGGAGCCGGTCACGATCACGATTCGCTGGCCGAATGGCTCGATTGAAAGCTGGAACGATCTGCCGCTCGATCGCGTGCATCGGCTGGCACAGGGCACCGGGACGCCGGCGGCACAGAGTACGGCGGCCAGCGGCGCGCCGGCAGCACCCATACCATGAGCGGTAACAGATCACACAGGGCCGTGGCACGGCGCAGCTCGCGGGGCGATAACCGCAGGCGAGCAGATGCCTTACCTGTGCGGCGCGCTCGAAAGCGGCGCATGGTGCTGCTGGCGGTGGGGGTGCTGCTGGGCGGATCGGTCGCGGGCTGGCTGGCGCTCCGCCGCGGAAACGGGCGCAGTGCGAGCGTGAAGGCGCTGCCACCGCTTCACAGCGTGACGCGCGCGGACGGCACGCGTGCGATCGAGATCGATGAAACCGCACTGGCGCAGGTCTGCCGGTCGGCCGGATTGCCAGCGCCGCCGCCGCCCGATTCTGTGGATAGCGAAGCCTATCAGTTGATCTACAACGCGGTCCGCGAGGCCGTCGCGGCGCGCTCCGCGGAGACGGTCGGCAGACTTGGCGCGGCTTATGAGGGAAATGGCTTTGTCGAGCGGGGATTGGTGTGCTACGAGCAGGCCGTCAAGCTCGATCCGCAGGCCGGCGTCTGGTGGCACCTGCTGGGGGAGGCGCAATTGAACAAGGGCGACGGCGACGCGGCATTGGCGGCGCTGACCCGCGCGAGCGCCCTCGATCCGCAGAACACGGCCGCGCTGGCGCTGCGCGGCAACCTGCTGATCGAGCGCGGGGCATTCGCTGAGGCCGAGGAGTGCTATCGCCGCTACGTGCAAAGTCGCCCGCAGGATCCGCTGGGGCATTTCGCCCTGGGAAGGATCGCCCTGGCTACGGGCGATGCGGCCGGTGCGCGCTCCCAGCTCGAGGAAACGATCAAGTATGCCGAGCGCTATCAGCAGGCGCATTTGCTGCTCGCCCGAGCGCTCGAGCGGCTCGGCGAGCAGGAAGCAGCGCGGCGCAGCCTGGAACTGGCCGCGGCCTACAAGAATGAGAAGCCGCCCAGCCTGCACGATCCAAACCATGCCGATGTGCTGCGCAGCGGCAACTCGACCATGGCGCTGCAAAAACTGATGGTCTTCTATTCCCAGTCCGGCCGGAATGAGGAGGCGTACAAGCTGGCTCAGCAGATCGTCGCCCGGCGGCCGGACGACTATTCGAACTATCGTAACCTCGGCGCGCTCGGCGAGCAGACCGGTCGCCCGAGCGCGGCCATCGAGCATTACCGGCACGCCATAGCGCTCAATCCGCGCTACGTCGAGGGATACGTCGCCTTGGCGCGCGTGCTGCGCGACCAGAATCAGGACGAGGAGGCCCTGCAAGCCATCAACCAGGCGCTGAGTCTGGATGCCAGCAACGCCGCCGCCGCGTCGGTCCGCACGTCGCTGCTGGCCAAACTTCACCGCAAGGAATAGCGCAGCGCGACTGCCTTCCTCCCCCCAGGCGCGATATAATGCCCGCCGGCATTCATGCTACGGAACTCGGAGGCCGGCCATGCCCAACATTCCTCTCAAGCGCGGCATGTTGATCAAGCATCAGAATCACGTCTTTGTGGTGACTGACTTCCACGAGCAGCATACTGGCCGGCAGCATTCGACGGTGCACGTCGCGCTGCGCGATATCCGCGACGGGCGGGCGGTCGATCGGACGCTGAACGAGTTGCAGCCGATCGAGGAAGTCGAACATGCCTATCGCCAGATGCAGTATCTGTACGCCAAGGACCCGCTGCACGTCTTCATGGAGTCGCAGACGTTCGAGGAATATGAGCTGGAAGAGCGGCACCTGCGCGGCGGGGCGCAGTTCCTGGTGACGGGCAACGAATATCGGGTGATGTTTCTGGAGGGGCGGCCGGTTTCGCTGGAATTGCCGGAGATCGTCTCGCTCAAGGTGGCGATGACGGCGGCGCCCGGACATTCGGTCGGGGCCGCGTCCAACATTACCAAAGAGGCCACCCTCGAGAATGGCCTGGAGGTGCGCGTGCCGCTGTTCATCAAGACCGGCGATACGATCCGCGTGGATACGCGGACCAAGGCATATGCGGGCAAGGAGTCGTGAGGATTTCAGAGTTCAGATTTCAGATTCCAGATTGCGTGCGCACTTGCCTGATCGCTTGGGCGCTGGCTGGCAGCGCGTCGGCCGGCGAGAAGCCGATCGCCATCCCGCCGCCGCCGACGGCCGAGCAGCTTGCCGCTATCCGTAGCTTCGGCGCGGAGGAGCCGGTCATCGCAACGCATTACTTCTACTGGTATCGCTGGCCGGACGAGCATTTTTTCGATGATGCGGCGCATAGCGACACGGCGCTGCGGCATCACTTTCCCAATCAGCGCGCGGTCAGTTTTCAGTCAGGCGCGTGGCACCAGCGCCAGATGCGCGACCTGCTTGCTGCCGGCATCGACGTGGCGCTATGCGTCTATTGGGGTGCGCCGAATCAGTATGACAAGCAGGGCCTGAGCTTCTCGGTGCTCGGCCTCCCGCCGCTGGTGACGGCCGTCGATGAGCTGGACCACGCCGGCAAGGCGCCGCGCATCGGGATGTTCTACGATACCAGCACGTTGCTCGGCGGCCTGGCGTACAAAGAGCCCGGCCGCGGTAACGTCGATCTGCGAACCGACGAAGGCAAGGACATCTTCTATCGCACGATCCGCGATTTCTTCTGCCAGATTCCGCCGCGCCACTGGGCGTGCATCGATGGGCGACCAATCGTGGCGCTGTACGATGCTTCGTTCGCGGCCGGTCACGACCAGTCGACGCTGGAGTATACCTACGAACATTTCGCGCGGGATTTCGCCGGACGCCGGCCGTTTATCGTCACGGCGCCTTCCTGGGCATTCAGAGCCGACGCGAAAGCCGGCTGGGGTGCGGCGCTGAATGGGCCGATTACCGGCGAGCGCGTCCTGCAGATCGGACCGGGCTATGACGATTCACCGGTGCCCGAGCGCACCACACCGACGCGCGATCGGTTGGCCGGCGGCTTCTATGCCGCCTCCTGGCTGGTGGCGCTGCAGGCCAAGCCCCAGATGATCTTCATCGAAACCTGGAGCGAGATGCACGAGGGGACGGACATCTGCGAGAGTGTCGAAGAGGGCCGCTTCTACATCGACCTGACGCGGCGCTACGCGGAGTTGTTCAAGAAACGCCAGACGCCGCCGGTCGAGGAGTACGCCAAAGTCCTGACGGTGCTGATGAACGGCCAGCGCTCCAACCCGCAAGGCCGCGAATTCGCAAGCTGGCTCACGCTGAATTGTCATGTCGATGCGACTGGCAAGCCCGCCCAGGAGGGCCTGCGCTTGTGCGGCGATATCGCCGACGGACGGTTCGAGATCACCGAGCAGGATGGCGTCCCCTGCGTGCGCACGCAGCCGGGCGTGGGCACGCATCAATATCTTTATTTCGACGTCGCCGATCCCTACTACTATGACCACCACGGTAGCCCGAGCGTACGCGTGACCTATTTCGATGAGGGCCGTGAACCGATCGAGCTGCAGTACGACTCGACCGATGACACCGGCGCGATCCGCGACCGCTACAAACCCGCCTCGCCGCCCAGCGCGCGTGACGATTCCAAGGCGTGGAAAACAGCCGTCGTGCAGCTCCCGGGTGCCCGGCTCGCCAACCGCCAGAACGGCGGGGCCGATTTCCGTTTCTTGTCGCGCGGCCACGAAATGCTCATTCGGCGGGTCGAGTTTTCCAAGCTGCCCGACGAGTACGCCACCCGGTAACCGGCCACCGCAGGCACCTGGAATTCGGCGCGCCGCGGCGGTAAGCTAGCGCTCACCAGTGCAGCGGCACTAGTCGTTAACGCGAGTTGGCGCACGTTCCAATGTCGGCAGAGAAGTCGCCCAGATCCGCAGGCGCCGAGCGCCTCTTCGAAAGCCTCGACGGGCCTATCGCCCGTCCGCGCGTCTCGATCGTTTATTTGTTCGGGCTACTGGTGGTCGCGCTCGCGATGATCCTGTTGCCGATCATCTATCTGGCCCTGATCGGGGCCGCCGGCTACGCACTGTACCTGCATGCGCGCTACGATCTGGGCATCCTCAGTGCAACCATGCATCTGCATGGACGGACAGCGATCGTCCCGTTCCTGGTGTATCTGGCACCGCTGATCGCCGGCGCCATCCTGCTGTTCTTCATGATCAAACCGCTCTTTGCCCGCGGTGCGCGCGAACTGAGCCCGCTCAAGTTTGACCGCCAGCAGCAGCCGCTGCTGTTCGAATTCGTGGACCAGCTTTGTGCGGCGATCCGCGCACCGCTGCCGCGCTATATCAAAGTCGACTGCGACACCAACGCCTCGGCCAGTTTCGGCGGCGGACTGCTGGGCTTCTTGCGCCGCGACATGGTGCTGACGATCGGGCTGCCGCTGGCGGCCGGGCTGACCGTGCGGCAGTTTGCGGGCGTGCTGGCCCATGAGCTGGGGCATTTCTCGCAGGGCATGGCCATGCGCCTGACCTATATCATCCGCAGCGTCAACGTCTGGTTCGCGCGGCTGGTCTACGAGCGCGATGCCTTCGATTACATGCTGATGGACGCCTCGCGCGAGGGCGACGCGCGCATCGCCATCGTCATGCTGGTGGCGCGGCTGTTCGTCTGGATCACGCGCTGCATCCTGTGGGTCCTGATGATCATCGGGCACGGGATCAGTTGCTTCATGATGCGCCAGATGGAATACGATGCGGACCGCTACGACGCGCTGGTCGCCGGGACCGACGGCTTCGAGGCCACGGTCCAGCGGATCAACGTGCTCAGCGTGGCGACGGCGGCCACGTACTCGCAGATTCGCGATTCCTGGAGCGTGCGGCGCCTGCCTGACGATCTGCCGCGCTGTATTCTGGCGAACGCCGCCGGTCTCTCGGCTAGGACGGGACAAGCGTTGCGCGCCGATATCGAGAAGCGCCGCACCGGCGTGTTCGACACCCATCCGAGCGATCGCGATCGCATGCGACACGTGCAGAAGCATCCGTGTGCCGGCATGGTGCGCTCCGACCGGGCCGCCTCGACGCTTTTCAAAGACTTCGAAACCGTCTGCCGCACGCTGTCGCTGGTCTTCTATTCAGATCAACTTGGAGAGCGATTTCAGCGCGAGCACCTCGTGCCGACCACGAGCATGCTGGGCGAGCAGGGCGAGGCGCAGGAGGACATGGCCGCGCTGGCGCGCTACTTCCGTCCGGAGCCCAGGCTGGTCCGGCCGCTGTTGCCGAAATCCGATGAGCTGCCGCCCGTCAGCGATGCCAGGAAAACGCTGGCGGTCCTCAAAGAAGTCCATCGGCGGCTGTGTGCAGCCGTCAGTAAGGTGTCGGTCGCGATGGATCGCTACGATGCCGCCGACGCCGCGCTGCTGGAAGCCGCGCACGGCGCGGCACTCTGCAAGGCCGGCATCCGCTTCGATCCGAAGCTGCTGCGAATGGATGAAGCCACTCCGGCGGCGACCGAACGCAACGAGACCGCAGCCCGCGCGACCCAGCGCTCGCTCGCGACGCTGCTGGACGCCTACGATTCCGCACTGCGCTCGCGCCTGTTGGCCGGGCTGGGATTGCTCGGGGTGCCGGCGGTGGCCGCGCGGATCAATGACGTCGATGAGTGGCAGGCTGAGATCCGCAAGCTTGTGCGCGTCTGGTTCCGGCTGCGCGATCCGGTGGCCACGCTGGCCGAGCTGCGCCGCGATTTGGGCCTGTTGAGCACTCTTCTGAAAGTCCATGTGCGCGACAACTCCAACAGCACCGTTGCCGCCATGATCCGCACGACCACGGCGCGCATGCATGGCGTGCTGAGCAACCTGCGCAGTGGATTGGACGCACTGGAGTACCCTTTCCAGCACTCCGGCGAGCGCCTCTCGGTGGGCCGTTACCTCGTGGAAAGGCTGCCGCCCGAAGGCGAACCGCTGCTGGTCGGACAGGCCGCCGATTACGCGGGTGAGCGCTTGAGCGCGCTTTACATCCGCCTGCTGGCGCGCCTGGCGCGTGTCGCGGAGCAGGTGGAAAAGGTCGTGGGCCTGCCGGCGCTGCCCGAACTATCCTCACGCTCTGCGGCCACCGCTGCCAGCGGCGTCGCATCGGCGGCGCGCGAATCGCTGTCGGCGTAAGCTCCGGCCCTCAACGTCGATGTTGGGCGCTAGACTGCGAGGATCAAAACGAAGCAGTCCCGCGGCTTGCCGGAGCCGTGGGACTTGCTGATTGGATTGGTTGGCAACGCGCGCTTAGCGGCGGCGGCGAATAAGGCTCGCCACACCGCCCGCGAGCAACATGATGCTGGCCGGCTCAGGCACCGCGGATGAAGTAAACGAGGCCGTGGCTGTAAACCCGAGCGGCGTGACGGTCTGATTGGCGAAGCTGAACGCGAACGATTCCATGTTGAGCCCCGGCGGCACAATCGGTCCGCTGAATGATACGACGTTCAACGATAAGAACTCGGTGGCGCCGAACGCGATCGGACTGAGCTGGCCGGAGTCGAACATGATCGTGAACAAGGGCGCACTGCTGGCATCCGTGAACAGAATGGAGCCGCCGCTCGTTACCCCGCTGGGCGACACCGTCAGCGGCGTCAGCGTGAAATGCGCATCGGGAAAATCCGGCGCGGGTATGCCCGGCGTGAGCAGATTCAGGCCGGTGGCGGACCAACCGCCGGTTAAGGTCATGCCGGAAAGCATGAACAGCGGCGTGCTGCCGTCGGCGGCCGGGTCCGCGAAAGTGGCGATGGTGATCGCCTGAGCGGTCCAGGCGCCGCATGCGCCCACCGTGATCAAGGCCAGAGCGACCGCGCGAAAACGTCGATGCAGAAAGGACATTCTCTCCTCCTCGTAACGCGGCCACATGGTCGAAGTGCCCGACCCACGTGAGCCCCGCACTATATCTGGCTGTCGAAATAACCTAGAGGGGCAATCCCTCTTCCCTCTACCTGTGTCGAAGTATAACGATCTGCGCCGCGCAATGTCAATGGTTCTCGCGGCGATGGAAGAATATTCTCGTTGCGGCCGTTTTAGTTAAGGACCGATAACCATCTGATAGGCGATCAGGACTCGGGAACAAGGTTGGCGGGGGGCGCCGCATTCGACATAAGTGCTTGCAATCGCCACATTTGCCAGGATGCCCACGCAAAGCCGATAGCCGCGGTCGCCAGCGGCCAGGTGAAGCTGCCCGTCAGGCGATAGATCAGCATCCCGAGTCCCTGCGCGACGATGCCGCGGATGCCGACCAGCGTGGCATGAATCGCCACATATTGCGCGACCTTATCGGGCGACGGCGCCAGCGAGACGGGCCCCAGCATCCAGGCGATGTGCACGCCGGCCATCGCTGTGCCGTAGACGATGGTTGCGACCGCGACGGCTGGAACACTGTGCGCCAGCAGCAGACCGAGCGGATAGAGCGCCAGCCACGCGAACGATGCGACCGAGGTGCGCGTCGGCCCGATCCGATCCACCAACCAGCCCATCGGATAGATCATCGCCAACAGGCAAAGCGGATACACCATCTGCGTCGAGCCGGCGAACTCAGTGTAACTCATCTTCAGCCGATCGGTCGCGAGTATGGGCAACAGGGCGTTGCAGATCATCCAACCCATGCCGTAGGTCATGAAGGCGGCCTCGTAGCGCGCGAAGACGCGATCACCGCGCAGCACGTCATTCATGTGCACCACCGGCGCCAGTAGCGATCGCAAAGTGGAGAGGCGCGCGGTGCCGCCGCTGAGCGCGCGTTCGTCGTCGGCACCCGTGGCTGCCAAGAGTCTCCGCAGAATGAGCACGCCGGCAGCATACGATGCCGCGGCGGCCGGCAGGTAAATGCGGAACACATCCTGGTGAACATCCAGCGCCTTGCCCACGGCGTAGCTGGCCAGGGTCATGCCCAGAAACATGGCGCCATTGACCAGCGCGAAGGCCCGGCCGCGGACGCGGTCGTCGTAAAAGCGCTTCAGCAGATCGCCGGCGATGGGCGACCAGCCGGCCGCCCCGGACGAGGCCAGCAGATGGCAACCGAGCAGGAACCAGAAATTCTGAGCGAACGCCGCGCACGCCAGCGGCACCATCGTGCACGCCCAGTGAATCACCAGGTAGCGACGCAGCGAAATCCGCCGCAGCAGGTCGTTCCAGAAAATCGAAAACACCATCAGCGTCGGCCCGGCCGCCGTGATGGCCAACGTCTGCCAGTCGCCGGCTCCGAAACGCTTGCGCGCCAGTACGGCCATTATCTGCGAAATGCCGAACCAGACCGACTGGATGAGCACATTCGCGACAATGTGCGCCCGTAGAACCTGCGTGGACGTCGGCCGCGCGGGCGAGCTGCCGGGCGGCGATCCCGCCGTCGATGCGTCGCCGTTGCATCGCGTGGGAGTTCCGGGCGTTGAATGCTCGTGCGGTTGGCCCTGCATCGCGGGAGTATGCCGAGAAGTCGCCGCGATTGCCAGCACTCAGCGCCCGCTCCGTTGCAGGGCGCGGTCCAAGTTCGCGCGGGCCGGGGGATAGTCGGGGTGTATGCGTAACGCGGACTGCCAGATCGCGATCGCGTCCGCCAGCCGATCCTGCCGGGCCAGCGCTACTCCGTAACCGTTGTACGCTTCGACGAGGGTGGGATCGTTGGCGATCGCTCTTTGAAAGAAGCTTTCGGCCTCGCGCGGGCGGTCGGCCTCGACCAGCAACGTGCCCATGTTGTCGTTGGCGACCGGACAGGCTGGATTCACACGCAGCGCATGATTCCAGAGCGTCAATGAGTCACGCCATACGCGCGTCTGGCGCAGGGTCAGACCGGTCAGCACGGCCAGCGCCAGCAGGCTACCCACAGTGACCACTCTACGCAGCTCGGTACGACGGGGATCATGGCCCGCCTCAAACGCGCGCAGCATTCCGCCGGCCGCCAACGCGGAAATGGCGACCGCTGGTAAGTAGGTGTAGCGATCGGCGGCAATCTGACGACCGGTCTGAAGCAGCCCCAGCACCGGCAGCAGAATCACCACGAAGGCTACCCAAGCGGCGAGTCCGGCGGGAAAGCGCCTCCGCAACGCGATCAGCAGCGTGGTGACGCCGGTTACCACAACGGCCGCGGCGACGAGGTGTCCGGCGAACGGCTTGAGGTCATGCGGAATCGAGTAGATGGGCGACAGGTTATGCGGAAAGACCGTCTTCGCCAGGTAGAACGCCAACCCGTAAAAGCACTGGCCGATACGCGCGAACAGGCCATACTCCGACCAGGGACGTACCACTCCGGATTGCGCGGAACTCACGGCGGCCAGCGCGCCGCCGACGAGCGCCAGCGCTACGAACGGCCATTTTTCCCAGATAACGTGCCGCGCTCGCGGGCGAATCCATTCGCGCGCCGCGCCCAAACGACGTAACGGGTATACATCCAGCACGAGCAGGACGAGGGGCAGCGAGACGCCGAACTCCTTTGCGAGCAACGAGAACGCCATGGCGAGCACGGCCAGACGGTAGTCTCGTCCGCGACCGTTGCGAATCGGCAAGTCGGGCCGCTCGATCGTGCTCCGCTGTGTGCGCGCGGCCACCGCTGCATAGCGCAAATAGGAGAGAATCGCCAGGAGATAGAACAAAGCCGAGAGAGGTCCGCGCCGCTCGGTCGCCCACGCTACCGCCTCGACCCGCAAGGGGTGCAACGCAAAGAGCAATGCGCCGGCGGCGGCCGCCATCTGGCTCCAGCCATCCTGCGCGATGGGAGTCCCATTCCACGCCAGCCGCAGAAGCTTTCTCAACAGGACGTAAACCGCCAGCGCGCACGCGGCGTGGAGCAGCAGGCTGGTTAGGTGGTATCCGGTCGGATTCAAGTTCCAGATGGCGTAGTCGAGCGCGAAACTCAGCCAGGTGAGAGGCTGGTAATGGCCCATGTGAACCGCGGTAGCCATCCAGAGCAGATTCTCGCCCGTCAGGCCGCGAAAGTGCGGGTTATCGACGATATCCTTACGGTCGCCCCAGTTGACAAAACCATTTTCGAGAACCGGCGCGAAGGCGGCGATGGTGATGAGGACAATCGCCCCGCCAAGAACCCACTTGGGCAGCGGCGCTCCGGCAGGATCGACTTCCGTCGTTGGAACTCCCGCAGTCGCGACATGCTCGTCGAGGGGTTGTTTCGACATGACCGAAGTGTAGCGGCGGCCGACAATGCACGCATGTCGAACGACTCGGTCGCCGCAGCGTGCCGGCCAGCCGGTGGCTACGGGCCGACGGGCTGCGAGAGCGGCGCGCCGACATCGGGCCCCGGACCGCCGCGGATGGCGCTCAACAGCGCGCCGGCTTGCGCATTGGACGGGTCAATTCTCAGCGCGTGCTCGAGCGCTACGATCGCGCCGCGCGAGTCGCCGGTCTTGTACAAGCAGATCCCCAATCCAAGCCAGGCGAACGATTCATCCGGGGCGAGCCGAGTTGCCCGTTGAAACGCCGCCTTGGCTTGGGCGAAGCGCTCCCTGCTGGCCTGAAGGATCCCAAGCTCCAGCCAAGCCGCGCCATCGACTGGATCGAATTGCAGGCTACGCTCCAACGCGCCGGCGGCGAGTTGTCGGGTCTCGGCATCGAATGAACTGACGCTCGCGCCGAGCGTCTCCAGCAAATTCCGCCGGGCGCGCGCGTAGGTCGGCATTACGGTGAGGGCGCGCGAGAAGTCTGTCGCCGCGGCCGGACGATCATTCGCCAGCAGGGCGAGCGCGCCGAGATTGTTGTAGGCCATGGCACTGGGACCGCGGGTCAAAACATGGCGCCAGAGCCGTTCTTCATCGCGCCAGACGGGAATCTGCCGCCAGGTCAGCCCGGTCCAGAGGGACAGCACCAGCGCTGCGGCGCCCGCACACAGGGCTCGCCCGGTCGGAGACGAAGTCGCGTGCCAACAGCGCGCCACTCCCGTGCCGGCCAGCACTGCCCATCCCAGACAGGCGAGGTAGCTGTAGCGGTCGGCTACGAATTGAACACCACTCTGCGCCAAGCCCAGCACGGGCAGCAGCAGCCCGACATAGCAGAGCCAGGCGGCCAACCCGGCCGGAAACCGGTGGCGCAGTGCCATGAAAAATGCGGTGAGTACAACAACCGCGATACCCGAGAGCACATAGCGCCACTCGAACGGATTCAGATTGAACGGCCATTCATATAGCGGGTACCACGAGGTCGTCGCGACGGTCGCGCGCAAATAGAAAATGAGGCCATAGACCGCCTGTGCCAATCGTGCGCTTAGGCCGTGCGTCTGCACCGAGAACAGCGCGCCGGAGCGCGCTTGCGCCGCAATTGCGATGAGCCCGCAGACCACGGCCAGCGCGAAGAACGGAGCCTTTTCGAGATAGACGCGCCGCGCCGCCAGATTGGTCCAGCGGCGCGGACTGCGTGGGATACGGCCCAGCGGGTAGACATCCAGGACCAGCAGCACGAGCGGCAGTGCCAAGCCGAGCGATTTCGATAGCAGTGAGAGCTCGAATGCCACCAGCGACAGGCAATACCATGTCGTTCGCGCAGCATGGCGCGACCGATTCGCGTAAGCTCGCAGATACATCAGAATTGAACTCAGGAAGAACAATCCGCTGAGCACATCGCGGCGCTCGGTGACCCAGGCCACCGATTCCACGCGCAGCGGATGCAGTGCGAAAACCGCGGCCGCCACAACCGCCGCGACGAAGTGCGCATGTCGCGCCCGACCATCAACTGCGGGTTGGGCGCGGCGCACGAGCTGCAAAGAGAGCCATCCGAAGAGGAAGGCATTGAGTCCATGCAGCAGGATGCTGGTCAGGTGAAAGCCGGCCGGGCGCTCACCCCACATGAGGTAATCCAAGCCGAACGAGAGCCAAGTCAGCGGCTGGTAATGCCCCAGACGAAACGTCGAGAACGCCCATCGGATTTGCGCGAGTCCGAAGCCGCGATAGGCGGGGCTCTCCAGCAGGTTGGCACGGTCATCCCAAACGAAGCCATTTGAGAGTGCCGGTGAATAGACGGCGAGCACGGCGGCCAGCGCGACGGCCAGCGCCAGCAGGCCCCAGCCCAGGCGGATGGCGGGCGCCGGGCGTTGGCGGTCCGATGCAAAGTCAGCGCTGCGGTCCATCATCGCTGGGTGCCGGGGTACTGTTCAGCCGCGCCAGGTGTTGCTGCGCCCAGGCATGAGTGGGATCGAGTTGCAGGACGCGTTCAAGTTCCTCGTGGGCCTCGGGCACACGACTCAGCCCGAGCAGCGCGGCGGCGCGCAGCGCGTGGCCATTGACGTGGTTCGGGAGGACGCGCAAACCGCGCTCCAACACGTCGAGTGCCTCTTCGTAACGCTCGATCTGCAGCAGGACCGAACCGCGCGTCAGCAGGTTGCTGCCATCTTCAGGCTCAAGCTCCAAGGCGCGATCCACGGCCGCAAGCGCCTCGTCATAGCGCTGTTGCTCGCGGAGCACTTCGCTGAAAGTGGCATAACCCGGCGCGAAGTTGGGGTTGATCTCGACGGCCTGTTGGGCAGCGCGAAGCGCCTCGGCCGGGCGATGCGTCAAGCGTGCCAACGTGGCGAGGTTTCGCAGATTCAGGAAGTCATCCGGGCGGCGGGCGACGAGCTGCACGGCCACGAGATAGGCATCCTCAGTGCGACCCTGCTGCTGCAGCTCGACCATATACTGCTGTAACACCGAGGTGGAGCGCGAAGCTTCATACATTTCGTCGCGCACGGGATCGTCGAGGCGCGGCACGCTCTTGATCGGCAAAGCGGCAGCCGCCGCGAAGGAAGCGGCGGCGTCGGCCGGCTGGTGCAGATGCTCGAGCGCCCGCCCCAGCAGGTAGTGCGCCGCCTGATGTCGAGCGTCGCAGCGGACGGCGGCAGACAGATGGCGGCGCGCGTCGTCGAACTGATTGCGGGCGAGCGCGACCTTGCCGGCGCCGAAATGTCCCAGCGTGTCGTCCGGGCGAAGAGCGATATATTTGTCGAAGCACGCGCCGGCCTCTTCCAGATCCTGTTGATCGAACAGGAGATCGCCGAGTCGCATGAGCGCCGCCGCGTCGCCGGGCGAAAGCTGCATAGCGTGCCGGAACGAATCAATCGCCGCGGCACTCTGACCGAGTTCCTGCTGCAAGACGCCGAGCAAGTGCCACCATTTGTAGAGCGTGGGATCCAGCGACACGGCCAGGCGGTAGCATTCGAGCGCGCGGTCGCTGAAGCCGTTGCCCTGATAGATGGCTCCGAGGCGTCCCAAGCGCTCGCCCGACCGAAGATCAACGGCCGCACGCGTCGAGTCGTAGATCAACTCGAACGTAAAGGTATCCGTGGCAGTCAATGGCGGTGGCGCGGGAATGCCGGCCGAACGGCAGGCCGACAAGAGCGCGGGCTCGTCCACGCGAAGCTGAATCTTGCCGTCCGCGGCGATCGCGCGCGCCAGAGGGGGCAGCTTTGTGGGGGGGCCCGGGCGTACCGAGTCGCGGCCGTTCGGATGTGCGGGCAATGGCGCCGTCGGCAAGGAATCGGGTGTGGCCAATGTGCGTGAGAAGAACCAGCCCACCGCGATTGCTGCCGCTACGACGCCCGCGGTCAGCAGTGCCGTCCCCATCCGGGAGGCACGCGGACTTGTGGGGCGCGTTGCGGCGACTTGTTCGTTCGGACTGTCCAACACTTATGGCTTCGCCGGCACGGCCGATTGCGGCGCGCCGCCCCCCTGCGTAAACGTATGCAGCCGATCGACCGCGAGCCCGTCCCAGCGCTCCGTCATACCGCTGGGCCAACGGACCGTCGCGGAAACCGGACCCTCCGCACGGCCCAGGCCGAAATGCACCATCGGCTCGTTACTGCTCAGGTAACTGTAGTGCGGGCGTACCTGCCGAACAAACTGCTGGTCACCACTGCGCACACGAATCAGGGCCCCGATCCCGTCGCGGTTATCGGTTACGCCTACCGTGCGGATTCGAACCCAATGGTTTGCATTGGATACGTTGTTGTGCAACAACTGCACCGGGCCGCGGTTGTTCGTCACCAGTACGTCGATTCGTCCATCATTGTCATAATCGCCGAACACCGCCCCGCGGCTCATCTCCACCGACTGCAGCGCTGGACCGGCCGAGTCGGTCACGTCGACAAACCGACCATTCTCCATTTGGTGCACGAGCCGGTTGCGCTCCGCGTAGGGGTTGTCGGCGCGGATCGGCTCGGCGCGGATATTGACGGCGCCGTTGGCGACGAACAGGTCGAAACGCGCATCGTTATCGTAATCGATGAAGCCGACGCCGAAACCCGTATCCGGCGTGCTCCAACTTCCCAGCCCGAGGCGCGCGCCGATCTCTTCGAAGACGCCGCCATCGTTGCGATGAAAGGCGTGGCATTCGCCGCGGATGTTCGTCGAGAGAATGTCAAAGTCGCCATCCTGATCCACGTCCTCGGTGGTGACACCCATGCTGGCCTGCGGGCGGCCGTTGGCGTCGAAGGCTGAGCCGGACTGGACGCCGCGATCGGTGAAGGTGCCGTCTCCATTGTTGTGCCACAGAAAGTTCGGCTGCTGATCGTTGGCGACATACACGTCTTCCCAGCCGTCGCCGTCGAAGTCGGCGCACACGACGCCGAAGCCGTTACGCGCCGGCTGCGCAATGCCGGCGACCCGGGAGACGTCCTCGAAGGTGCCATCGCGCCGATTATGGTACAGACGATCCGGCAGACCACCCTTGTAGGTCAACGGCGTGCAATAATCGCGCGTGTTGTTCAGACCATAGCAGATGCTCTCGGATTGCGGCGACCAGTCAACGTAGTTCGTCACATACAGATCGAGCCAGCCATCGCGGTCATAATCGAAAAAGGCCGCACTGCAGAAGAACCCGGCGCCCTCGAATCCGGCGTGGCTCGACACGTCCGCAAAAGTCCCGTCACCATTATTGCGCAACAGGACGTTCGGTCCCAGGTTGGTAATGAAAATATCCGTATCGCCGTCGTTGTCATAGTCGGCGCAGGCGACACCCATGCCATAGCCAGTGTCGCCGGTGTAGGTGGCTTCGGTGACATCAGTAAATGTGCCATCGCCGTTGTTGCGGAACATCCGGTTCCCAGCCGGGCTGGGGGCAGCGGGGCTGGGGACAGCCCGGCTCGGATCGGTTCCGTAAACTCGGGCGCCTTGGATCAGATAGACGTCCAGGTCACCGTCATTGTCATAATCCAGGAAAGCCCCGCCACTACCCTCTTCCTCCGGAAAGTAGAACTTGCCGGTCGCGCCCGGATCGTGGACGAAGTCGATTCCGGATGAAGCTGTGGCATCAACGAACAGCGCCGACTCACTGGCGGCGGGCGTCGCACGCTGCGCCACGGTCGACGCAGCCGTGGAGTGCGGTGGGGTCGGCGGGGCCGGCGTGCGGCGCTCGCAGCTCACCGTTCCGACGAGCGCCAGGCTGGCAGTGATGGCGCGCCCGAAATGGATAGGGCCGCACGTCCGGCGGCAGGCATACATCCCGGTATGATACCGTGCGTCTTACGGCTCGGACAAACCGGCGGCGCGCGAGCGGCATGCGCGGCCCTCCTTCGCCCCTTGCGGGGCGAGAACAAACTAACGGGGATTCGGGTCCACGGGTTCCGCGGCGGCCCGCTGCGCGGTCGCGCCGCTGCACCCGTGAGTTTTGAGAGATTGTCAACAGATCTCTTAATGCCCTGGTTCAGGCAACCTTCTGCTTTTGGGTCATGTAATACTGCAGGTCATAGGCTCGGTGATCACGCAGCATGGCGAACACGATGTCCGAGCGG
>DASXUA010000052.1:0-23304 GCA_036505095.1 Phycisphaerae bacterium | reverse complement strand
GCCATTCCTCTGCAGTGAATTTCAATCGTGTGGCTTGCACGGGCCCCTCCTGCTGCGCGCCAGGGCTACGAGCTAAGCTTCAATGTCGAAATGGCACGAGGACGGGAGATCGGCACCAGGTCTCGGGCACCGCGCCACTACCCAGCAAGTATGCCGGCGCGTCGCGCGACCGTCAAGGAGATTCTCTCGAGAATGCGCGCCCTCGCGCGCCCTGCGGCGGGCGATGTTAAGCTGGCGCGTTACAGCCGGAGCGCACGCGGCGCACTCCGGCGTTCAGTGCAGTTGAATATGACGAGCCGGCCGAAATGCGCGCGGGCTGCCCGAGCAGTCGTTGCGCGCTCACCAACACCTTGCACCCAGTCGCTCGGGCTGTCCGGCGCGACTATCGCACGGACTCGTTACCCGGCGTAACATGCCCCAGCCTTCGGGCGGTGCGACGAGATGCGTAAGCCTTCTCATGTAATCGTGTTGTCGATTCCTGGGCTGCGGCCCGAGGACGTGGCGGCCGAGCGCGCGCCAACGCTGCAGGGCTGGGCGCGGCGCGGTGCGCTGGCGCGGGTGCGGCCGACGTTTCCGTGCGTAACGTCGCCGGTGCAGGCGTCGATGCTGACGGGCGTGCCGCCGGCACGGCATGGGGTGATCGGCAATGGGTTCTATCACCGCGACCGGCACGAAGTGGAGTTCTGGGTGGGGCGCAACGAGGTGATTGAGGCGCCGCAGATTTGGGGTGTGATGAAACGCGCCGGCAAGATGCCGGCGGTACGTGCCGGCAGGATGCCGGCGCTACCGACGGGGCTGACAGCGGCCGTTTGGCATGCGCAGAACATCAAGGATGCGGCGGCGGATTTCGTTGTCACGCCGGCACCGATCCATGAGCCGGACGGCACGACGAAACTGTGGTGCTACTCGAAACCGGATGGGTTGTACGAACAACTCGTCGCCGATCTTGGGCATTTTCCGCTGCATCAATATTGGGGTCCGCTGGCCGGGATCGGCAGCACGCAGTGGATTCTGGCCGGGGCGCAGTGGCTAATCGCGCGGCACAATCCGAATTTCCATTTCATCTACCTGCCCCATCTGGATTACGCGGGACAGAAACTCGGGCCGGACAGCCCGCAGGCGGCCGACGCGGTGCGCCAATTGGATGCCGAGCTGGCGCGGTTCGATGCGTTTCTGCAGCAGCAGCCCTATTACGATGAACTGGTGATCATCGCGGCCTCCGAATACGTGATGACACCGGTGAGCGGTGCGGTCCATCCGAATCGCATTTTGCGCAAAGCTGGCTTGCTAAGGACGCGCACCACCGATGACGGCGAAGTAATCGACTTCGCCGGCAGCCGGGCGTTCGCGCTGGTCGATCACCAGTTCGCGCACGTGTACGCGCAGCCAGACGCGATTGATGAAATCGCGCGCATCTTCGAAAGGACTCCCGGAATTTCGGGCGTCTTCGCCGGTTCGCGCCGCGCCGAAGTCGGGCTGGACCATCCGCGCAGCGGCGAAGTCGTGCTGATCTCCGATGAGGACCGCTGGCTGGCGTACTACTGGTGGCTGGACGATGCGGCCGCGCCGGCGTTTGCGCGCACCGTCGATATCCACCGCAAGCCGGGCTATGACCCCGTGGAGCTGTTTTTTGATCCGCGCACGAAGGGCATCCCATTGAATGCCGATCTGGTGAAAGGGTCGCACGGTGTGCCGGCGCACGCGTCGCGCCACGACGGGGCGCTGATCGCCTCGCGCGCCGGGGCGGGCGTTGAGAGCGGGCGAACCTACCGCGACACCGACCTCTTCGATTTGATGCTGGCGGCGCTGGCCGCCTAGTCTCGCGACCGCGCGGGATCAGTCGCGGGATCCGTCTCGGCAGAGCCGACCGGTTCGACCAGCAGAAATTCAATGCGGCGGTGCTCCGGCGACAACTCCAGGCCGAGCTTCTCGCGGGTGGCGGCGATCACCGCTTTGGGATCTTCCGCGTCCCATTCGAGGTCCACGTCGTAATGCTGGGCGAGCTGGGTTTCGTCAATGACCGGCTTTTTGAGCGCTGATTCCAGATTCGATGCGAGGGTGGGCGCGTCAACGTTGACGCATTCCAGACGACCGGGGCCGTTGCTCACGCTGACGCCCCCGGTAGACGCAGTGGTTGACAAACGCTTTTCAACCGCCGGGCCGCGTTTCATCAAGATGACTTCCGTCTCGCGCTCTTCGCGGCGACAACGAAGCTTGAAAGTAGTCTCCAGGGCGCGCTGCAAGAGCGGGTACATTTCGTCGCTGCGCGCCTCGGGCAGCACCATGACGACGTCGTATAACTCCTCTGATGGGGGAAGCCGGTTGATCAGACGTGTTCGCGGCACGCCATAAGCTTGGGCGACCAGATCCGCCAAAGGCGTGGCGTGGATCGTCAGTTTTCCGCTGCCGCTGGCCGAGCCACCGGCGCCGGCTCCGCCCGACGTGGGCCGAATGAGTACCTCATACAGCGGCGCACGTCCGTCGGTACTGCCCGGTTCGATTCCCGGAACGATTCGCATCCCCGCCGGTGCGGGCGGCGGAAGGTCAGGCTTCTTGCTGGCGAGCAGGGCATCCAGTATCTGGACGTTCAGGCTGCCGGGATCGAGTTCGCCTACGAAGCGGCCATCCTGATCGAGCAGCACGGTTCGCGGAATGGCTTGAATGCCATACGCGTGAAACACGGATTCGTCCGTGTCCAGACCGACCCAGCCGTGGATCGGCTTCTTCACCAGAAACTTGCGGATTTTGAGCTCCTCTTCGCTGGTAATCGAAATGAACTGGATGGGCTGGTCCTTGAAAGCGTCGGCCAGCGCATTCATGTGTGGGATGGACGCGACGCACGGAGCGCACCAGGTGGCCCAAAACTCAAGCACCACGACTTTGCCCTTCAGGGCCGCGAGCGTTGATTGGGCGCCGTCGGGCGCTTGCAGCAAGCGCTCCAGCGCGATCTGGGGCGCCTGCTCGCCGGGCTTGGGAGCAGCGGCCAGTTCATGCGCATGGGCGAAGGTCGAAGCCAGCACAAGCGCGACTGCGCTGAAACGCGCGAATGACATGGCTAATCCTCTCTTGCAGATGCGCGACCGTCGAAGTCGGTCAATACGCGCTCTTCAGTCCAATCAGCAGTCACCTCGCACCAGCGCCAGCTTCGCGCGGCCGTCACATTCTGGCCGCGCATGGCGACGATGAGGAAGGACTTTTCCGGCCAGACAAGCTGGCGATCGAGGTTGGATGGTATAGCGCTGGCGTTCGGGTGTGAGTGGTAGAAGCCGACGACCGCTCCGCCACCGTCGCGGGCGCGCAGCAGCGCATCAAGGGCGAGCTGCGGATCGATTTCGTAACGGCGCGCGCGGTCGCCAGCGGCGACATTGGGCGATGGCACAATGGATTGAACGTGATGGCGGGAGCCAGCGGTACGGCCTATCAGGATCCCGCAGCATTCCTCGGGAAAGGCGGCCGCGGCGTGGGCCTCTATTTCCGGCAGGGTTGAATTGCCGATAATCAGTTTCAGTCCTGATTCCTGAGTGGTTAGGCCTGAGCGCGAGGAGTGATTCATGCGGCGCGGTCGAAGGTTGTTCAGATTCGTGATCATCGTTTTGGCGGTGTGTGCGACGGCCGACGTCGTCATGGCGCAACTGCCGGGGCCGTTTGAGTTCAGCTTCTTCAACGGGGCGCTGAACCACTTTTTCCTGCTGCCGTTCCGGATCATCGGCTGCGGATAATTCTACCACGAATAGGCTTCCAGCGCTGCGCGGAAGTCGATGCCCCGCTCCAGCGCCTGGTGCATAATGCGTGGCTGTCGGCTTCGCCGGTCTGCGGGCCGAAGTTCATCGTGCCCAGACACAACGGCTGACCTTCAGACCGGATCGTCCGAGGGTTGTAGATTCCATGGACTGATCGCCTCCGGAGCTGCCGGCGCGGCTCAGGACCGAAGCGGCAAATAAACGAGCGTGTCACGATACTCGTCCGGGCGCCCACAGAGCGCGATCAATAGCAGATCCTGTAAAACCTGCCCGAAAGTTGCCGATTTGCCAGGCGTAAGGATACCCGGGACATGACCGCCCGCCTGAAGATGCTCCGAAAGATGTACAGGCATCGATGCGCGGTTGATCGTAATTAACATGGCATCGCGCTGCTCGCACCACGATAGCACTACCGGATCTGCCGTGCCAAGTGGCGGTGCGGGCGGTTCGCCCATTCGATAAACTTCAAGCTCCGGCGCACGGAGGCGCATCTGCACACGCAGCACATCCGAGACATGTTCATCGAACAGAAAACGGATCACGCCGATTGCTTCTGCCGCTCGGCCAGGCGCTGTTGCAGCCGCTGCCGCAGGTTCACTAGGTGAGGGGGCAAATTCTGCTGTTGCTCACGCCTGAGACGTTCGCCGTGTTCGATCCATTCCTCCAGATAGCGATCGATCGCCTCACGGTTCGTCAAATAGTACAGAATGGTGGCGTAGACCTGATCCAACCGTAACGTCGGAAGATTCACGGCAATCTCTTCCGGCGTTTTCCCGAGCTTTACGTAATCGTATAGAATATGCTCGATCCAGACGCGATGGCCCTTCAGCCGGATCTCGTCGGGCGAGACGAATTCGAAATAATCGTTCAGCTCCATAGCCTTGCACCCGTGAGCTTGAGACCCTAGCTATGTTATGAAGAATGCGGCGCTGGGACAAGCGTTGCCGAGATAGCCGTATTGAAAAGCGCGCTGGCGGTTGATTCGATGCACAGAAAACGTCAGGTCGCCGCGATCGCTCTTACGGCCATGTACGTCTCGGCCATCTTCGTATGGCCGCCGCGCTCCTGGAGTCCCTGGGTTGGCACCGCGTTCTCCCGGCCCAAGGATTGGCTGTTCGAACTCATCCATCGCTGCTTTTCGTTGTTCGGGCAGTCCGATGCTTCGAGCTTCAGGCGGTACGCGGCGTACTTTCTGCTCGTGCAACTGGTGATCCCGTGGTCGGTGATGCTGCTGATCCGGCGGGGTCGGCCGCGCGATCTGGGCCTACGACGACCCAATCGGCTGGCGCTGCGGATCGCGCTGCCCGCGTATCTGATTTCCGTGCCCTTTCTGATCTGGATGGTGCGCAGTCCGGGATTTGTGCGCTATTACCGACCGGCGCTGGAAGAGAGTATGTCCGGCTTTCTGCTGATGTATCTGGCGGCGATCGTGGGCGAGCATTTTCTGTTTCACGGCGTGATGCTGGCGGCGTTCCATCCGTCATCGCGCTGGCCGTCGGCCGAACCGCCGCTGGCCGTTCGGACGAGTGGCGTGCGCGGCGTGCTGCAATGGTTGGGGATCGCCCATCCCGTTGACGGCGCGACTGGCTGGAACCGTGCCGGGCGCTGGCTCGGTTTGCGCGATGGCTGCCTGGTCGCCATTCTGGCGTCGGCGGCGCTCTTCGCGCTGGTGCACCTGGGCAAGGATTCGCGCGAGATGCTGCTGTCGATTCCCGGTGGACTTGCCGAGGCGTATCTGGCGTATCGCACCAACTCGCTGCTGACGCCGATGGTGCTGCACCTGGCGACGGCGGGCACCGCCTGCGCTGCCATGGTCCTGCTTGCGTGATCGGCGAACCTGTAGCGTCGGGGCTTGTCCCCGGCGCTGGGGAATATGCTGTCGATCGCGCCGCCCACAAGGGGCGACGCTACGCTCGTTTCAATCGAATCAGGCGCGTTCTTCCCAGGCCGCATTCAGATCGGCCAACTCCGTTTGCAACGCGTCGTGGGCAGTTTGCAGCGCCTGCCGGCGCTGCGGATCGCGGTAGGTAGACTCATCCCCAAACTGCTGCTGCATCGCGGCGAGCTGGCCTTCGCGATCGATGATCAGCGCCTCGAGCTCTTCAGCGGACATGCGATCGTACTTGGCGGTGCGACGCGGCTCGCGCGCGCGGCGCGGCGCTGCGGGCTCCGGTCGCTCATCCCGGCGCGCCGGGACGGCTCTGATCTCGACGGTGCTCAGGGCGGCTGCGCGCTGCTGCTGCCACTGGCTGTAGTTACCGGTGAAGCGCTCGTAGTGCCCCGGTTCGAGGATCAGCAGATGGGTCACGACGCGGTCGAGGAAATAGCGATCATGGCTGACCATCAGAATGGTGCCGGCATAGTCCGCCAGCGCCGCTTCCAGGACTTCGCGGCTGGGGATGTCGAGATGATTGGTCGGCTCATCCAGCACCAGAACCCGCGGCGTGGAGGCCATCAGCTTGGCCAGCACGACCCGGCTCTGCTCACCGCCGGACAAGTCGCCGACGCGCTTGAAGACATCGTCGCCGGTGAAGAGGAAGCTGGCCAGATAGTTGCGCAAATCCTGGTCCGATGCGTCCGGCCGGACGGAACGTAGCTCTTCGAACACCGAATGTTCGCGATTGAGGCCAGCGTGTTCCTGATCGTAGTAGCCGGCCGTGGCACGCTCGTCGAATTCGACGGTGCCGGCGTCCGGGGGTTCCGTGCCCATGATGATGCGCAGCAGCGTGGTCTTGCCAACGCCATTGGGCCCGACGATGCCGACACGCTCGCCGCGCTGCACCTGGAACCGCAAGCCGTCGAACAGGGTGAGCGGGCCATAACGCTTCACCAGGTCTTCGCAGCGCAGCGCGGTGCCCTCCGATGCAGCACCGCCCTCGAATTCCAGGTTGATCTTGCGGCGCGGCGCCCGCGGGCGGTCCACGACCCGCCCTTCCCGCTCCATCCGCTGCAAGCGCGTGCGGCGTCCCTTGGCTTCCTGGCTGCGCTGGCCGGCCAGGTGCCGGGCGATGAAATCGCGCTCGTGGGCGATGAATGCCTGCTGCTTGAGGAACTCGCGCTGCTGCGTCAACTCGCGGACACCTTTGCTCTCGGCGTAATGCGTGTAGTTGGTCGGATAGACGGCAACTTGCCGGCGCTCTAACTCGAGAATCTTGCTGACCACCCGATCCAGCAAATAGCGATCGTGCGAAACCACCACGACGCCGCCGCTGAAGCCCGCCAGGAACGATTCGAGGAACTGCGTGGCCGCAATGTCCAAATGATTGGTGGGCTCATCGAGCAATAGCAGATCGCAATCGGCCAACAGCAGCTTGGCCAGGGCGACGCGGCATTTCTGGCCACCGGAAAGCACGCCGATCGGCAGTTCGTGCTCACGCTTGCCGAACCCCAGACCGCCCAGCACCTCGCCGATGCGCGCCTCGACAGTGTAGCCGCCAGCGGCCTCGAACTGCGCCCGCAACCGGTCGTAGCGGGCCATCGTCTGCGGCAGATGCTGCGAATCGTGATGCTCGGACATCTCGTGCGCCAGCTCGACCAGCTTGCGTTCCATCTCCCACACCGCACCGAACACCGAGCCGGCCTCGTCGAGCACGCTGGCCGCGGTATCCAGCACTGGAATCTGGGGCAGATAGCCGATCTTCAGGCCGCGCGCGATAACCACACGGCCTTCGTCGGGCGTTTGCTCGCTGGTAATGAGCTTGAACAGCGTGGTTTTTCCCGCGCCGTTGGCGCCTACCAGTCCGACTTTCTCGCGCGGCTGCAGTTCGAGCGTAACCTGGTCGAGGACCTGTTTGGGTCCGTAGGACTTGCTGACGTTTTCGAAGCGAACGGACGACATTCATGCAAGTATAGCCGATGCGCGCGCACGGTGTGCGTTATGCCATCCGAGCTGTGTGACCGGGTTTTTCTTGCGCGCGAGGCAAAAAATGGGGCGCGATGTCGCGCCCCTTGGAGGTTCTCCACTTGAGTGGAGGAAGCTTACGCTCGTCCTGCGCCCGGACCGGGCGGATTGGGCGGAGGTGGTTGGTGCGGCGGCCGGGGCCCGCCCAGCGGGGCGCGCTCGGGCGGCGGTGCGCCACCTTCGGGTGCCGGTCCATCCGGCGGCTGCGGACCGCGCTCGCCGGGCTGCTCACGTCGCGGTCCATCGAATGCGCGACGTTTGCGCTGTGGGCCGAAACTTGGGCGGTCGGCGCCACCTGGTTGCGCCTGATCGCGCTCGCGCAACACTCGGCGTACGGCCTCTTCCACGCGCTGATCGATCAGGCGCTGCAGCTCCTCCGGAATTTGGGGGCCGCCGCCGCCGAAGCCCTCTCCCGGCGCGCCGGAGGGTGGCCGTCCAGCCTCAAAACGCCGCTCCGGCGCGCCGGGCTCGCCGCGTCCCGCGCCGACTCCCCCCGGTACGGCACTGCGCTGGCGAATCCGCTCCACAATCTGCGGCATGCGCTCGATGAATTCGTCTTTGCTGATCACACCGTTGCCGTCGACATCCAGCCGGTCGAAGATGCGCTCCAGCATCTGTTCGGGCGGGCCGCCGCCCCTTTCGGGTTGCGCGTCCTGCGGGGGCCGATTCGGGTGATCAGGCGGCGGATTCGGCGGCCGATCCGGCTCGGCCAGCGCCGCACTGACAAGTCCGAGAAAAACGATTCCCACTAATCCGGTTGCGATTCTCATCGAAGGCTCTCCTGCGCGATGTATCCTTGACTTGGCGGCACGCCCTCCGAAACGAGGTGTTTACGCCATCTCTCAAGAGCCTAACGCCGGGGCGAACAGATTATTACCGGCTGAGGCGGGCGGGCTGCGAATTTGGCCGCCGCGGATGGAACCGCCAAGGCGCCAAGCTCGCCAAGAAAAACGTTCAGTTCGCCACCGATCTTGGCGTCCTTTGCATCTTGGCGGTTATTACTGGCGACTTGCGCGGTGGTCGGTCTGCCGATCAAGTTACGGATGTTTAGGGCCCGCCCGGGTCTGCGAACATACGCACGTAGCTTTCGTAGCGCTCGGGGTGAATCTCGCCCGCGGTGAGGGCGGCTTTGACCGCGCAGCCGGTCTCGTGCGTGTGGGTGCAATTGGGGAACTTGCATTGGGGGATGCGCTCGATGAACTCGACGAAGTATTTCTCGATCTCGTGCCGCGGAACACCGGAAAGATCCAGCGTGCGGATGCCGGGTGTATCGACGACATAGCCACCGAGTTCGAGCGGCAGGAGCTGCGCGGTGGTGGTGGTGTGCCGGCCTTTGCCGAGATGCGCGACGATGTCCGCGACCTTGAGGCGCAGACCGGGCTCGATGGCGTTCAGCAGGGAACTCTTGCCGACGCCGCTCTGCCCGGCGAGGACGGATGACTTGCCGGCCAGAACCGTCCGCAGTGCTTCGAGCCCGTCGCGGGTAACCGTGCTGCAGGCCAATGTGGCGTAACCCAGGCGCTGATAGCGCCGCAGCAGTTCGCGACCGCGACCGTCCGCATCCAGATCGATCTTGTTCAAGCAGATGATCGGGACAAGCCCGCCATGCAGCGCCGCGACGATGTAGCGGTCGATCAGGTGCGGCTTGGGCCGGGGTGCGTCGGCGGCGTTGACGATCAGGGCCTGATCGATATTCGCCGCAATCACGTGTAAGCGGTGGCCGACGGTGCGCGTCAGGACGCTGCGGCGCGGCCGCACGGACTCGATCGCGCCGGAGCGCTCGGCCTGCTCAATCGCCGGGGAAAACTGCACCACGTCACCCACGGTGACCGGATGCCGCTCGGCGATCAGGCGCGTCCGCAACATTCGGCGGACGGTGCAGGGCCAGATGTGCTGGCCATCATCGACCTCGGCAATCAGGCCGCGCATGGCGATCACGCGACCCTCCATGAGCGGCGCGTCAGCATCCGGTGTCTTGACGACGACCGTCCGCATGCGTGAGAGGTCGCCGCGGGGGACGACGCGTTCGGCGTGTCGCGTCTCGACCGATTCGGCGCCCTGGTCGCGCACCTGGCGCGTCCAGTGCTTGGCGCGCGCCGGCGCGTTGCGCTTGCGCCGCATGTGCACGCGGGACTTTTTTCCTCCGGATTTTCCGTGGGGCGGCGGCACGAAGGGCGATTGTCCGAACCGGGACGCAAAACTGTCAAGCCTGGTCTTGCGTTACGCGACGGGCGGTTCTATAGTCTGCCCGGCGCACCTTGGACGTTATCGGCTACAGCGCGGTGCGCCGGCGATGTGGAGGGCGGTTATGTCTGAGAACTTTGCTGATCGACTACTGGCGGCCATTCGCCGCAAGGGTACCCCTACTTGCGTCGGCATCGACCCGGAGTACCAGCGCCTCCCGGCCGACATCGCCGACCACCAGGAAATGAACGACGCCACCGACACCGAGGCCTCGCTGGACGCGGTCCTGGAGTTTTCGCGCCGCGTCATTCGCATCGTGGCGCCGCTGGTGCCGGCGGTGAAGATCAATATCGCGTTTTTCGAACGCTATTACGGCGAGGGGGTGGACGGCTACTTCGATCTGGTGCAGGAGGCGGCCGAACACGATTTGATCGTCATCGGCGACGTCAAGCGCGCCGACATTGGACACTCCAGCGCCGCTTATGCCGAGGCGCACCTGGCCGATCCGGCGTTTGCCAATCTGGAGGACCGGGTGGCCCCCGACGCCGTCACGGTGAATCCCTATTTCGGGCTGGACGCGATCAAGCCTTTCCTGCAAGTGGCGCGCGCCGAGCAGAAGGGCGTCTTCGCGCTGGTGCAGACCAGCAACGAGACCTGGCACGAATTGCAGGGGCTGAAGCTGGAAACCGGGCTGTCGGTTTCGGAGCGCGTCGCGACCCTGGTGAATGCCTGGGCCAGCGAACCGGGAATGATCGGCAACGGCGGCTTCAGCGTGCTGGGCGCGGTCGTGTCGCCGCGCGATCCGGAATCGACGGTGACGTTGCGGGCCATGCTGCCGCACTCGTTTTTCCTGGTCCCGGGCTACGGCACGCAGGGGCGCGACGCGGCCGCGATTGCGCCGTGCTTCAAGTCCGATGGGACCGGCGCACTGGTGACGGCCTCGCGCAGCGTGATCTATGCCTACGAAGACATGAAGTACATCGAGCGCTTCACGTCCGAGTGGGAAGCCTGCATCGAGCAGGCGTGCCGGGACTTCATCGCCGATCTGGGCAAGGCGATACCGCACGCGTGACGACTGCGTGGCATGGCTTCACGGCTTCAGCCGGGGAGCCACGCAGGCATGCTTACCCGCTTCGCGTGAAAGCATGCCACCCCTGAAAATGCGGAAGGATCCGCGTGAGCGATGCATCAGGGATGATGACGGCCGCAACCATCTCGCCGACGGCATTTCCGCCCGCAGCGCGTATTTCGGAGCTAGCCGGCCTGCACGTGGTGGTCATGGGCTTGGGTCGCTTTGGCGGCGGGATCGGAGTCACGCGTTACCTGGTCGCACAAGGGGCACGCGTCACGGTCACCGACCAGACGGACGAGCGCGCATTGGCGGAATCCATTGCCAGACTTAGCGGTCTGCCCGTCGAGCTGCGGCTGGGCGGGCACACAGAATCCGATCTGGATGGCGCGGAGCTGCTGGTGGTCAGCCCGGCCGTCGACAAACGCACGTCCGCGTTTTTTCAGGCGGCGTGTCGGCGCGGACTTCCCTGGACCAGCGAAATGAACCTGTTTCTGGAGCGCTGCCCGGCGCGGCTGATCGGCATTACGGGCAGCGCCGGCAAGAGCACCACGTGCGCCATGCTGGGCGCAATCCTGAACCGCGCCGCGGAGGCGGGCGCGGGCGGACTCGGTCGCGTGTGGATCGGAGGGAACATCGGCGTATCACTGCTGGATGAGCTGTGCAGGATGACGCCGGCCGATACGGTGCTGTTGGAGCTGTCCAGCTTCCAGCTTGAAGATGCGGCCGGGCTCGGGCGCAGCCCGGAGGTGGCCGCGATTACCAATGTGGCGCCGAATCATCTCGATCGGCATGGCACGTTCGAAAATTACCTCAGCGCCAAGCTGAACATCATCCGTTTTCAGCGCGCGGGCGATGTGGCCTTCGTGCGCGCTGACGACGGTCCGCTGCTCGAGCGCGTGCGTGCCAGCGGCGCGGTCACCCGCGCGCGAGTTGCGTTGGTCGAGCGCGAACCGGCGGGACTGTCGCTGCGGGTTCCAGGCCGGCACAATAACCGCAATGCAGCCATGGCGGCGTGCATTGCGACGGAACTGGGTATCGCTAGCGAGTTCGTGACGGCAGCGCTGGCTGAATTCGTCGGGTTGCCGCACCGGCTGGAGCACGTCGGTGAGTTCGCAGGCGTCGATTACTATAACGACTCGAAATCCACCACGCCGGACGCGACGCTGACGGCTGTTTGGGCATTCGAACGGCCCTTGATCGTATTGATCGGCGGAGCCGACAAGGGACTGCCGCTGGAAGCGCTGGCCGTGACGCTGGTTTCACGTGCGAAGGCCGTCATCTGCTTCGGGCAGGCGCGGGAACGTTTGCAGAAGGCTGTTACGGGCGCGCGTGGAAATGCCGGCACGCCGGTCATTGAGAGTGTTTCGAAGATGGCCAGCGCGGTCGAGCGGGCGCGGGAATTGGCCGGCTGCGGCGACGTGGTGCTGCTCTCGCCAGCCTGTGCCAGCTACGACGAATTTGCCAATTATGAGGCCCGTGGCCGAAAGCTCGCCGAACTCGTAGGCGACGGCCCGGCGTAATCCTGGAACGCTCGCGGCGCGCCGCGTGCAGGCCAGAGGCCTGCACCACAATGGCTACCCAAGCCGGAGGCCTGCACGACAATGCCTCACGGCCTGCACTGCAATGCCTTACCCTTATCCGCCGAGCAGCCGCAGCACGTTTTGGTTCTGGGCGTTAGCAATGGTCAGGATGCTCGTGCCGGCCTGCACGAGGATCTGCGAGCGCGTCAGCTCGGACGTCTGCTGCGCGAAATCCGTGTCGCGAATGAGCGACTCGGAGGAAGTCAGGTTTTCCATCGTGATCTGCAAGGCGCTGATGTTGGTCTGCAATGAGTTGCGCTCGAAGGCGCCTAACCGCCCGCGCAGCACCGCCACCTGGGTGATGACTTCGTCAATCGTCTCGGAGGCCTCCTTAAACTTGCCGCTGCGCAGGTCATAAGCCTGGCCGCTCTGCAAGTCTGAAAGGAAGCCGATGATCGCATTGCCCAGCTTGTTGGGATGAACCGCGCGCACGCCGATGTTTTCCTGCAAGTTGCTGTTGACCTGCGGACCGAGCTGGAAGAGCGAGCCGCCGCTGGTGATGGCGAACGATGAACTACCCGTGCCGAAGCCCTGATCGAGGATGATCTCAACGTCCAACAGGCGTGAATGCAGCGAGAGCTTCAGGCCATCGCCGACGGTCGCGGCGCCGTTGATGGTGCCGGCCGCGTCGCGCCCCTCGTCGCGCTCGACCACGTTGCCATTCTCGTCATAGACGGCGAACTGCCCGCCGTTGAGGGCGTGCACCTGTACGAACGCATTCGAGCCGTACGCCAGCGACTCGATACGCACGCCGGCGGAACCGGGCGGGTTCCCACTGGCCACCGCCTGCACGCCGGTCGCGTCGGTCTCCGCGTTGATGGAGTTGGCGATGGCGACCGCCGTGGCGCTGCCGGGGAAGGAAAGCGTGATGATGCCCTGCGGCCCGAAGATGTCGACCGAGACGCCGCCGTTGGCCGACAGACCGGTGGCCGGGAAGCCCAGAGTGGCGTGCTGTGCCGACTGCGAAACGACCAAGTCGACCGGCACGAAGTCGCGCGTGCCGAAGTTGGCGCGCAGCACCTGTACATCGGCAAGCTGCGAACTGTTGACCCCGCTGGTCACGTAGTCCAGCGAGCCGTCCAGCAGCTTGCGTCCGGCGAACGTGGTGGTGTTGGCGATGCGCGCAATCGAGTCGATGGCCGAGTCGATCTGCAACTGGTTCGCCGCCACTTCGTCGTCGGAGATCGCGCCGCGGTTGGCCGCCTCGACCACCAGCGCCTGGATATCGGTCAGCAGGCGCGAGACCTCGTCGAGCGCGCCTTCCGTGGTGGAGATGACGTTGATGGCGCGCTGCGAATTGTCGATCGCCTGACCGACAGCCGAGATCTCCGAGCGCAAGCGCTCGGACACGATCAGGCCGGCCGGGTCGTCGGCCCCGCGGTTGATCCGCAGACCGCTCGACAGCCGCTCGAGCGAAGCCGCCAACGCGGACTGCGATGTGCTTAAGTGCCGTTGGGCGATAACCGCCGGAACGTTGGTGTTGATACGACTCATGGGTAATCCTCCCTGATTTCGGCGCGGGGTGCGGATCAGAGCATCCCGACCCCCGGGCCCCCGCCTGGGGCACTAGCGCTTCTGCGGATTGCGCGGATCGTCGCCATGCTGGACGTCCGGCAACTGCTCCGGTTTGAGCTGCGCCGCTTCGCGATTCTCGCGCTGGATCGCGTCATACACTTCCTTGCGATGCACGGGTATGTGGCTGGGGGCACTGATCCCCAGGCGCACCTTGTCACCGCGAATATCGACGACCGTGATCTGGATGTCGTCGCCGATCATGATCGTCTCGTCGCGTTGTCTGGATAGCACCAACATCCTCGGCTCCTTCTGGGCCGCCAGCGGATCCGGCGTGTTGCAGATCCGCCGTGGCCGGGCGGACTTAGCCGTGCCGATGTCTCGTTGCGGCGATGCTCGCGGTTAGCCGCACGTGTACGTATGGCCCGACCGGGCTGGTTGCCTCAAGGGGCAACGCAACGGAGCGGGGAGCATCAAACGCAAAACGGGATCAACGCGGCCGAGTGTGAAACTCGCACACCCATTATAGCCGCGTGGTTGGGTCCGGTCATCTTGCCGAACCGCCCCCTGAGGCCCCGCGACCCGCGGCTCCTGCCGCTGAAGGCCGTCGCTGGGCGCGGGCTCGGCCCACGCTATCCGAAGCTTTCAGGCCGTCTTGCCCATGGGCACCCGCGAGGGGATCCGCATCAGCGGATGCCGCGTGGAATAGCGCTTGTCCGACAGCACGAGTTGCCGCGCCACGCGGGACTTCACGTTAACTACCAACGGGCCCTGCAGGTTGCCCGTGAGCAGGTCGTCCACCTTGTTGACGATCACGAACACCTGGGCCCCGTCGGACGAATCCAGCCCCAGCAGGCTCATCTCCTCGGCCCGCAGAGGAGTGCGATAATCGGTGATGAACAGCCGCGGGTCACAGACCACGAAGGCTAAATCGGCACGATCGATCGCCTGCAGCCAGTAAAACAGGCTCTCTTCGCCGGTCTGCACGAGGGCATATACCTTCGATTGCGGGAAGCCGAGAATCCCGCTGGGGAAGGTAATCAGCCGCTGTTCGTCCACATCCAACGATCCGAAGCGCGACGTTTGCACGAGCATCGCGAACCTCCTATTCGCCCCGTCCCGGCGGTGCCGGCACGGGTGGTACGGTTTCGGCCGGGATCCATACCCGGCCCTTATGTCCAGACTCGGGCCGACCGTCGGATCGACCCTTGCCGCTCCCTTACGGTCGCGGTTCTGAAAATCACTGATCTCATCCCAGAAAATCCAATAATGAGATATTCAGCATGCGCGCGCCGGTGAGCAGAATGCTCTGCAGCGCGGTCTGAGCCTGCTGAAAGCGTGTCACGGCCTCGGTATAGTCGACGTCTTCGACCTGGCTCAGGAATGAGCGCGTCGAGACCACCGCATCCTGCACTTGGGTCAAATTCGTCTGCATCGCCTGAGCGCGGGCGCCAATTTCGCCATGGACGCGATTCAAATCGTCGATGCCGGCGGTCAGCCGCTGGCCAGCGTCGGTGATGCCCGGTGTGTCATCGCGCCGCAGGGCGCGCTCGAGATCGACGAGCGCGGTCAGCACGCCGTTGGCGCGCACGGCGCCGGGATCGGTGCCAATCAGTTCGGTTGAGCTGGCGGAGGCCGGCGGCGCCAGACCCAGATCGTCGGCGGCGAACGAGCCATTCAGCCGCGAGACGGCGAGCGTGCCGCTGCCGCCCGTCGAGTCGACCAGCCGGATGCCGCCCGCATCTGCCAGCGAAGCCTGCACGGCCACGCCGGCCGCACCGGCGGCGGTGTTGATCTGAGTAATGACATCGCCCACCGTCAGCGCCGGGTCCACGTCGACGTCAAGGACGCTGCCGTTCGCGGCGGTGATGCGAAAATCTGTGCCACTGACGGTTTGCACGCCCGCGCCGAAATTGAGTTGCGACAACGGCGTGGTCAGGTCGAGGGTGCGAATACCTAGATTGGTGGCGGTCGTGCCGCCCTGCTCACCGATCGACAGCAGCGTGCCGGAGACCTGGTTGAGCACCTCAATGCCCGTGCCGGCGGCGTTGATCTGCGCGCGGACTTCCACGCCGGCGCTGTTGAGCGCGTTGAGAATATCCTGAACGGTCTGGGCCGCGGACAGATCGACGGTCGCCGAAGTGCCGCCGTTGGTGATGACTATGGGAGCGGTTAGATTGACGCCGGTGCCGCCCGCCAGATCGGCGATCGGTGTCGTGGCGGACACGACGCGTTGCAGCATGGGTCCGATGAGCAGGCTGGATCCGACGCTGGCCGGTCCGGAGAGCTGGATCTGGTTTCCACTTAGCGAGGCCGTTAGGCTGCTGCCCGCGGCCTGGGCGGCGCTGTTAATGCGGTCGATTACATCGTCGATGGTGCCAGCCTGCGACAGATCAACGCTGAAGGTCGCCCCGCTGCCGGTATCCGTGATGACGACGGGCACCAGCGGAACGGTTTGGCCGTCGGCCGTGCGCAGGTCTTCCAGGCGGGTGGTGGCCGTCAGAGCGGGCGACAGATCGACGGTTGAAGCCTGCGTGCCCGAGAGCGCGCCGAAGAGCATGTTCCCGGGAAGATTGATTGCCTGTTGATCGAGCAGGTTGACGCGGGCCAGCACATCGCCCGTGTCGCCATGATAGGCCACTCCGCCGAGCGCCGAAACGAAAGGCGCGGCGGTGGTGTCACGGCCCGCGAACAGGAACAACTTGCCGAATTGGCGGTTGCCGACGTTGGTAAGCTGGCGGATGATCGAGGCCACTTCTTCGGCGGCCGCGGAGCGCTCGGCCGGACTGGTCAGCGAGCCGGCGCTGCGGATGGCCAGACCTTGCGCATCGTTCAGCAGCCCGCTCACATCGGAGAGTGCCGCGTCCGACGCGTCCAGCACGTTCGAGGCATGTTGCGCGTTCGTGGCGATCTGCCCCTGCTGATCCAGGGATTCATGCAGCTTGAAAGCCTCGCTGGCGGCGATGGGATCTTCGCTGGCCGATATGAAGGCCCGTCCGCTCGACAGCCGCTGCTGCTGCAGGAGCAGCTCCAGCGAGGTGCGCCGGCTGGCCGCCAGCAGCGCGTCGTAGCGGAAGTTCTGGCTGACGCGCGTGATGTTCACAGGAGTAACGGACATCGATATCATCTCATTGCGGACTGCCGATCAGAACTCCGGACGCCAGTCCGGGGTGATGTCGCGGGCTAATCACGCCCCCCACTTGCGTGGGGGGTTCTGATCGCGGTTCGCAATTGTCAACTCAATAAACTCATGAGTTCATTCAGAGTCCTGTCCACTGTCGTGACATACCTGGCTGCGCCTTGAAAGGCGCGCTCATACTTGAGCAGGTTGATGGCCTCTTCATCCAGGCTGACGCCGCTGATGCTTTCTTTCTGGGCTTGCAGCGCGGACAGGGCAGTGTCCGATGCGTCGGCCGCCTCGCGCGCCGCGCCGGAGGTGACGGCCACATCATTCGTGATTGCCTGATAGCCTTCACTGATGGACGAACCGCTCAGCAGCGTGCTGGCCGCGTTCGCCAGGCCGGCAAGGCGTCCAGCGTTCGTGCCGTCACCGGCGAAATTGACGCGCGCGGCGGCCAGACGCGCGGGATCCTGCTGCAGCGCGGGGTTCACACGGATATCAGCGGCGCTGCTGCCGTCGAAACACGTGTTCAGCCCCAGCGCGGCCAGGACGCCCGATGTGTCGCTGCGGGCCGTCACCCCGTCGTTACCAAAGCTGAACGTCAGGCCATCGGCGGCCGTCAGCGACAGCCGATTGCCGGCCGTCACCGTGGCGGTGATACCGGTCACGTTTGTGTTGATATCCGAAGCCAGCGAAGCCAGCGTGGTGTCCGGCGCGGTGCCGTCCAGATCGACGTTGATCTGATAGGCGCGGGTCAGGCCGGTCGCCTGGTTCGTGACGGCGATGAAGAAGCTGCCGCTGGTCGGCGCGAACGGCAGGCCGGCACTGGAAAGGGAGGCCGTCGGATCGTCCACGGCATACGTGCCGGTGAGCGAGCTGAAACCGATCAGGCCCTGACCGTCGGCGTGGATGCGGTTGACATCGTTGATGATGGCGCGGGCCAGGCGATCGACGGCCTCGATGCGCGCAAACGCTTGCTGATCGCGCGTGGCCATCAGCCCGGCCAGCCGCCCGCTGCGCGGAACGACTTGGCTGCCGGTATCGGCGAACAGGATCGACGTACGTGTAAACTGCCCATCGCTGGTCGTTTTGGTCGTCAAGCCGCGCGAGGTACCGCCCAGCACCAGCGGCTCGTTACCCAGGTAAACATTGATCGTGCCGTCGCTTTGCGTGCGGACCGTCACGTCGGCAAGTTGGCTCAGGTCGCGCAGCAGCGCGTCGCGCTGGTCGCGAAGCGCCGAGGCCGGTCCTTGGCCGCCCGCTTCGGCCGCCAGGATGCGGGCATTCAGGTCGGCGATCTGTCCGGCGGTCTGATCGGCCTGCTTGACCAGGACGCCGATCTGAGAATCCGCATCATTGCCCAGCGCGATCAGGTCGTTCCGCAGGCGCGTCAGCGACGCGGCCAGGCCGGTGCCACTGGCGATCGCCACGGCGCGGATGCCGCGATCGGAAGGCTGGTTTTGCACGTCGCTGAACTTGTTGAAGAAGTCGGTGATTTGTGCGCCGACACCCTGTCCGCCCACGTCGTTGAACAGCGATTCGAGGCGGGCGAGGTTGCTCTGCTGCGTAGTCAGCGACTCGCGGTTGCCGAGCGCGTCGCGCAGGCGGCCCTCCAGGGCCTCATCGAGGTTGCGCTTGAGTTGGGTCAGCGCTACGCCGGCTCCGGGCTGCAAGCCGCCCGGAAGGCTGGTGCCCTCCAGAGCCGTCAGGCCGGCCGTTTGGCGCGTGTAATCCGGATTGGCCGCGTTGGCCACGTTGTTACCAACGATCTGCAGCGCGCCCTGATTCGCGAGGATCGCGTTACGCCCAATCTGCAATGCCGATGTTACGAAGCCCATAACTGCTTCTCGTTACGCGACGCTACGCCTCGCTTAGAACTCACTCAGCACGCACCACTCATCAACTCACGCCACGGCGTCGAACAGGGTCCGATTAATCACCGCTACCACGTCGCCGCGCGGCGAGTAGCCCGCCGGCTGCGTCGGGCACGCGCCGGCGATGGCCGCGAAGATGTGGCGGAAATGTCGCAGCACCTCCTGGGCCACCAAGCCGGCCATCCGGTTCGCGCGCGCCACTTCCGCGATCGATTCGCGCAGCCGTCGGGCGGCGTTCAGCAGCGCCCCGCGCTGCGGTTCGAGCAAGCGGTCAGCCAGTTCCGACACCGTCCAGCTCCGGGCGCGCTGTCCGGCGGCCCCCAAGCCGCGCCCGATCACGTCCATCAACTGTTTGCGCAGGCCTTCCTGTTCGGCGATGCGCGCCACCAGCGCTTGCTCGCGCTGCGCGCCGCTCTGCATGCCTTCAATCGATCCGGCGCGCATCTGTTGCAGCTTGTCCTGCACGCTGCCGAGCAACTCCGCGTGCAGCAGCGTGAGGCGATCCAGCAGAACCACCAGGTCGTCGATGCGATCTTTACGTTTGGTCTTCATCATGCTTATTCCCGTAGCACCATGCGGGCGTCAGAACCCCTCACGCCAGTGGGGGGTGACGTCGGCATGGCGAGAGACGTCGAGTCCATGTACGTCTCCCCGCCCTCGCGGGCGGGGTTCTGAGGCGACATTCGCGCCTGTTGTTTGGCCAAGTGCTCAAACAGCGCTTCGTTGAGCGAGTAGTGCCGGGCCTGACCGGCGCGCTCCGCCAGAACCTGATCGAGCTGCGCGGAAAACACTTCCTCGCCGCGACCGCCGTGCCCGAACTTGCCCTTGAGCGGATCTGGTCGCATGGTCTTGAGCAGGTTGCCGTAGAAAACGGAGCCGACGACCTTATCCACGTGGGCGCGCAGCGCCTTCAGGCTCTTGTCTCCTGGCGCGGCTGCCAGATTTCCATTTTGGACGATTTCCGTTTGCATTGATCTTCGGCCTGCTATGTCGCCGGGATGAACCCAGCGGTTCGCCATAATGACCGCTCACACTCCCTTGGCTCGGCGGGAGCCTCGCCCTCCCAAACTCCCCCCGGCCGAGTCGATTACTCCTTGAACATCAGCTTCGCGTGCAGCTTGCCGATGCGATTGATCTCGGTGAGGATCGCGATGCGGTCCTCGATCGGTACCTGCAAACGGTTCAAGGCTTCCAACAAATCGGACACGTGCGCCGACCGTTCGCCGCCGGCGGTATCCAAGTCGATAAAGGTGCGCGTCTGGACCCGTGGATTGGTCGGCTCGGACGGCGGTTGCGGGTTCAGCACCGTGACCGTCAGCCCGCGTTGCGACACGATCACCGGCGAGATACGCGCATCACCGGTTACGACGATCGTGCCGGTTTGGCGGTCGATGGTGACGCGCGCCTCGCCTTCGGGCATCAGCACGGCCAGCACCTCGATGTCCCGGATCCACGAAGTGGGATCGTGCCGCTGAAAATTGGGCACCAGGACGACGACGTTGCGGCTGTCGACGGCCAGTGCCACGCGCTCGGCGTCGGCGGAGAGGCGCAGCTCGTTGTTGATGGCTTCGGCCATCGCCGCCGCCATCGCCCAGCCGGCATGCGCGTCATCGAGCACAAAGGTGACGTATTGTTGCTCGGGCTCGATCCAACGGTTGATGAAGGGCATTTCGCGCCCCAGCGCCACAAAGGCCAGCAGCACGTCCTCCTCGAGAACCGCGCCGCCGTCGATGACGCCGGTCGTGGGCTTGTCCTTGTTGATGATCCGGACGGGACCGGAGGCAAACGCGAAAATCTTTTCGACCGCGCGGTCGTGATAGACGAGCGGACTGACGAGCAGCCGGCCACCCTCCAGACTCTTGGCCGCGCCGAACGAGGTAACCTGCACGTCGATGCGGTCGCCTTCGCGCGCGCCGTTTTCGGGGACGACCGTTTCGAGCAGGACCACGGCGACGTTCTTGGTGTCCTTGAGATCGTCGGCCGCCATGACCGGATTGGCGAACTGTTGCAGCGCCTGCGCCAGCGGGCGGATGGTCGGCAGATACTGGTCGCCATCGCCGGTGCCTTTCAGTCCGGTCACCAGGCCCATGCCGACCAGGCGGTTGATGCGCTGGCCTTTGAGGTGCGTGAAATCGGCGATGCGCGCGGTGACGTCGGCGAACGCGTGCGCCGGGGCCATCAGCGCCGCGAAGATCGCGAGCGCACTTGCCAGGAATTTTTTCCGCGAACTCAACATCGCAACATCCGGTCCCTCATGCCGACTGGAAGTCGGCGGTACGTGCCGGCTGGAAGCCGGCGCTACCTAGAACGGCTTCACCGTTCCGAAAAGCTTCGTGAACCAGCCGCGTTTCGTGCCGTCCTTGACGGCGCCGTGGTTCTCCACAGCCAGGGCCATGTCGGCTACCTGGGTGCTCAGGATCGTATTGTCCGGCGTTACGTCGCCGCTGCGGCATGTACCGGTAAGCGTCAGGGCGCTGGTTTCCTCGTCATAAGTGATCGTCTTTTGCGCGCTGAGCACCAGGTTGCCGTTGGGCTTGATGTCGATGATCTCGGCCGTGATGCGCGTGGTCAGGGTGTCCTCGCGTTTCTGCCGGGCCTCGTCCTTGTTATCGGTGTTCAAACTGTAATCGATGTTCGGTTTGCCGCGCCGAAAGTCGGCCGCACCGACGCCGCCACCCGTGAATTTAATGAACGCGTCCAGCTCGGACTTGGCGTCGAACTTGTTCTTGATCTGCGAGTCGCCGTCGCTCTCGAACTTGTGCTGCTCGCGAACAATGATGGTGATCAGATCGTGCGTCTTGAACTTCTTGGGCGCCGGCATCGTCAGGGCGATCAGCGACGTGCGCAACAGTGCCGTGTAGGCCGGTCCGCCGGGGGGCGGCAACGACTGCGCGTGCCCCTTGGTTTGAATGGGGGCCGGGGCATTGGGTTCGGTCGGCGCAGTTGCCATGGATCCCATGCTGCCAGTCGGCGTGGTGGACACGCGCGCAATCGAACTGCTCTGGGCCAGCGCGCTGCTGGCGACGCCTAGTATGGCGAACACGAAGGCGCTCGACAAACTGCGTTTCATCACTCACCTCCCCGCGCAACCGTGGATTCATCGCGAGCCGCGCGAACTTCCGCGCGGCGCGGACCGGTCACCACGGCCGAGAATTGCTCGTCCCGCCGTCCTCCGGAGTGCAGCACCAGCGTGTCGCCCAGCCCGGCCGGATGGGTGGCCTTCGCCGAAGTGACGATGGTGACGCCGCCGACGCGCGCGTATACGTCCACAAACTGGCCGCGGTTGATCAAGGGCGCGCGCTCAACGTCCGCTTCGGCGAGCACGGTGCCGATGGGCAGATAGCGCTTGGCGCGGTGGCCCAGGAACGTGCCCGCGTCCACATTCGCAACGGCGGCGATCTTGGTGACCTCCACCGTGGTCTCTTCAATGTCAGCCGGCTGAATCTCGGCGCCCTGGTTGATTGGCCGATGGGCGACGACCGCGCGGCGCACGGCGCGCACGTTCACGACCAGCGGCACGGTTTGCACCTTCTGGCCGTTGTGCAGAATGTCGACGTCCAGTTCGAGGGTTCCCAGCGGCTCGCCCGAGCGCCGGCGGAGCGTGAACTGGTAGTCGGGCTCGGTCAGGTCCAGCGCGGGCGTGGCCGTGCGGCCGAAGGACAGCTCGATCTGAATACCATAGCGCGCCACCTGCCGCTCGATCCAGTCGCGCACCACGTCGCGGAGGGTTCGACCGGACGTCGTAGAATCAGAAGCCCGCGTCCGCTGATCCGGTCCACCCGCGCCGGGCGCGCCGCCCACAAGGGGCGACGCTACAACGGGTGCGTGCGCGACGCGCCGCGGGTCGCCGTCATTGATCGCACTTACGGGGTGTCGGTCGGAGCCGACCGGGACGCCCGCTGTTGGTCGCGAAACGGCGCATTCGGTCGCGCCTTTCAAGCGCGCCTGCGCCAGATTGACCCCGGCCGAGACCAATGCTTTGCGTACTTCGCTCATATTGATCAGCGCCGCGCCGCCGGGCGGCGGGGAAGCGCTGATCAACAGCTCGGGCAGGCGCGCGGGTGCGGCGCCCTCGATCTCACAGATGTCCTTAAGGCGGATTTCATCCTCGACGACCACGGCCTGCGGCCAGAGTCGGATGGTCTGCGCGATCGCAGCAGTCGAGGTGAATGCGGCCAGTAGGATACAGCCGATCCGCAGCGCTGGCTGAACCCTGAACCCTGCCGAAGGTCCGCCGCGGCGGGAACCCTGAACTCTTAAATTGTCGCACTCCTTGCGATTCATGTGCATCCTGCGTGTGTGTCGTCGCGCTCCGACTCG
>DASXUA010000051.1:0-2224 GCA_036505095.1 Phycisphaerae bacterium | reverse complement strand
GCCTGCATGACGGCCAGCGTCAGCGCCACGTAAGGCCGACTCGGCAAGTCGGCGGCAACCTCGATCAGCACGTCGCTGCGGGCACACGGCGCCGCCAGCAGCAAAGCACTGATCATCTGGCTGGACGGCGCTGCGCCGATGTGAACCTCGCCGCCGCCGAGCCCTTGTGCGCGAACGAGCACAGGCGGATAGCCTTCGCTGCTTTCGTAGCCGATGCGCGCCCCCAGGCTGCGGAGCGCATCGACCAGCGCGCCGACCGGGCGCTGACGCATGCGGGCCGAGCCGTCCACGCGGTAATCGCCGTGGCCCAGCGCGGCCAGCGCGATGCAGAAGCGCACGGTCGCGCCCGAGCTGCCGCCATACAGATCGGCCTCGACTTGCGGAATGAATCCGCCGGCGCCGCGGACCAGCGTATCGCCCCTGTGATCGGTTTCGATTGCAAATCCCAGCCCCCGCAGCGCATCGCGCATAAGCTGCGTGTCTTCGGCGTCGAGCAGCCCGACGACGCGGCTGGCGCCGTCGGCCAGCGCGGCGGCAAGCAGCGCGCGCAGCGACAGGCTCTTCGATCCCGGCAGGCGCACGGCCACCTTTAGCGGACAGCGCACGCGATGCAGGCGACGGACTTCCATATCTGAATCAGGATGGCCGCGTCTTTATGATGGGAAGCGTGCGGATTCGGTGCCGCGACCCTTCTACGACAATGATCGCGCCGCGCGCGATGGCGTCGGCGGATGTAGCCAGCACGTGGCGCAAGCGCGCGACGACATGCTCGGCGCGAGCATTTTTCAGCTTGAAGACAATGACGCTAACGGCGCGCCCCGCGGAGAGGGCTGCCAGTTCGCCGAAGTCGAAATCAAACGTGAGGACCGCGCGCCCTTCCGCCAAGGCCTTGACGAAAACTTCACGATCGACGAGTCGCTGCCATCCCTGGTCCCGCAGGTGCAGTGCATCGTGTCCTTCGGTGCGCAGCCACTCGACCACGCGCACACTCACACCCATGTCGGCCAGGAATCTCATCCGGGTCGCTCTACGCAGTGACGACCTGCTCCTGGGTCAGCCAGGCTGCGTATTCGAGGGCCTGTTGGATGTCCTCCGGCTCCAGGTCCGGGTAGCCCGCGAGGATTTCCTGGGTTGTGGCCCCGTGCGCTACTTGCGAGACCACTACCGACACCGGAATGCGCATGCCGCGGATGCATGCGCGCCCGCCCATGACCTGCAAGTCAAAAGTGATGCGGTCGAACACCGCGATAGCTCCATCGGCCGGCCCGGCCGTAAGGTCATTGTAGGGCGTGTCTTCGCCACCGGCCACAACTACGGTGGGCACGCCGCGGCCACGGTGCCGTTGAACACCTGAGTCGTGTTGACACCATTGAGAAGCTGGACCACTCGCAGCAAATCGCTGGTGTTAACTCTATTGCCTGGCTCGTTGCTGCGATCGATATTGTAGCGCGCCAAGTTGGCCGGCAGATTTGCCTGACCACTACCCAGAACCGCAACGAGTTCCAGTAGATCGAGGGGATCAGTAGAGCCCGTCATATTCACGTCGCCGGGGATTGACCGATAGCGAAGCTTCTGCCCCGGTGCGGTGCCCATAAACATGATGGTCGCGCAGCTTAGCGGCGGAATGCCGCCGCTCAGCGTGAGCAGGAATTCATTAGTACCACCGGGCACAACGCCCGTCACCGTCGGGCAGGGCAGCGAGCCGCCCGTACAGGTCACCGTCACATTGCCGGGCATCGGCGAAGGGCTCGGCAACCCGCTGAACGTCACGTGTATCGGGCTGTATTGAACCGCACCCTGCGGTAACGTACCCGTCGCGCCAATGCCAGCCGTCACCGTCGCACCGGTGCCGGTATCGAGCACATCGGCGTAGGGCTGGCCCGGCTGATATGGATTCGCGCTTGCCGTCGGAGGATTGGCCGCCACGATTGTGGCCATCGTGCAGAAGGTGCTGGCCTCGCTAGCACAGATAGCATCCCACTCAAACTGGCAGCAGAATGTGTCAACGGTGCACACCGTGTTACAGCAAAAAACATTCCCACAGCCGGCGGACGCGTTCGCCGCGAAGCAGTTGTTCGGGTTGCCCGCATTGCAAGCCGCGAATCCGCACGAAATGCTCAAGGTCCCGTTGGCGACGGTGGCCCCGGCCGCCCCACCGACGCGGATGAGATAGCAGTTGCCCATCGTCGCTACAAAACTTATCGACGACAGTCCCACGAACTGG
>DASXUA010000050.1:0-37905 GCA_036505095.1 Phycisphaerae bacterium | reverse complement strand
CAGCCGCCGCGCGAGAACCCGTGGCTGGAGGCCGTCGAGGTACAGGATTCGGCCTATCCCTATCATGATTGGAACGAACGAATTACGGCCGAATGTTACGCACCGAACGCCTGGTCGCGCATCATCAATGGCGATGGACGCATCCAGCGGATTGTCAATAATTATGCGCAGATCAGCTTCAACTTCGGTCCGACGCTGCTGAGCTGGCTGGAACAGGTTGATCCCGATACCTATCGGGCCATTCTTGAAGCTGACCAGGCCAGCCGCGAGAAATATTCGGGGCATGGGTCGGCGCTGGCTCAGGCTTATAATCACATGATCCTGCCGCTGGCGAACCGCAGCGATAAGTACACACAAATTCTCTGGGGCGTTCGGGATTTCGAGCATCGATTCGGCCGGGCGCCGGAAGGAATGTGGCTGCCCGAAACGGCCGTCGACCTGGAAAGCCTCGATATCATGGCCGAGCTGGGGATCAAGTTCACGATTCTGGCGCCGAGCCAGGCCGCCCGCACGCGGCCGCTGGACAGCGAAGAGTGGCACGACGTCACCGGCGAGCGGATCGATCCGACGGTGCCGTACTGCGTGCGCTTGGCGTCGGGACGCAACCTGGCCGTCTTTTTCTACGACGGCCCCATCTCCAAAGCCGTGGCGTTCGAGACCTTGCTGGCCACTGGGGAACGCTTCGCCGACCGGCTCATGTCGGGCTTCAACGACGCACGGAACGGCGCACAACTGGTGTCCATCGCGACGGATGGCGAGACGTATGGGCATCACCATCGGCATGGCGAAATGGCGCTCTCCTATGCTCTGCATTATCTTGAGTCCCAGGAACTGGCGCGCATCACGAATTATGGTGAGTTCCTGGAAAAGCACCCGCCTACGCAGGAAGTGGAGATCGTGGAGCGCACAGCCTGGAGCTGCACGCACGGTGTGGGACGCTGGGAGCGCGATTGCGGTTGCAATACCGGCGGGCATGCCGGCTGGAATCAGGCTTGGCGCGGGCCCTTGCGCGCCGCGCTGGATTGGCTGCGCGACGCCATCGCCCCGGCCTACGACAAACAGGCCCAGAAAGTTTTCAAGGATGCGGCGGCCGCTCGGAACGATTATATCGATGTGATCCTGAAGCGGGCACCCGAGAACGTCGCGCGCTTCCTGGAGGCGCACGCGGTCGGGCGGTTGGACGATGCCGCACGTGTCAGCGCCCTGTCGCTGATGGAGTTGCAGCGGCATGCCCTGCTGATGTACACGAGTTGCGGGTGGTTCTTCGACGAACTTTCGGGAATCGAGACGGTGCAGGTGATCCGCTATGCGGGGCGCGTGATCCAACTCGCGGAGGAATACCTGGGCGGCAAGTACGAGGCGCCCTTTCTCGATCTGTTGCAAAAGTGTACGTGCAATATCCCTGAGCAGCACGATGGGCGCTGGCTGTACGAGAACTATATCCGGCCGTCGTTCGTTGATATCCCGCGCGTGTGCGCGCATTATGCGATCAGCGCGCTGTTCGAGACGTATCCGGAGGAGACGCGCATTTACGGCTATGACGTGCTGCGCGAAGACTTCCATCTGTCGGAGGCGGGGCGGCAGCGGGTGGTGATCGGGCGGGCGCGCGTCACGGCGCGCATGACCGGCGAGTCGCGGCGGCTCAGCTTCGGCGTGGTGAACTTCGGGGATCACAATTTTACCTGCGGCGTGCGCGACTTCCGCGGACACAAGGCCTACGACGAGCTGGTCGCGGAAGCGGCCCAGGCCTTCAGCGCTCTGGACCTGCCGGAAATCGTGCGCCTGCTGGACCGCGATTTCGAGAAGCCCATGTACGCGCTGCGCACGCTCTTCCGCGACGAGCAGCGCAAGGTGATCAACCTGGTCCTGGAGGGCGTGCTGGCGGAGGCGGAAGCCGCGTACCGGATGCTGTACGATCATCACGCGCCGCTGATGCGCGTGGTGGTCGGGATGGGCATCCCGCTGCAGAAGGCCTTCGCCGAGGCGGCCGAGTTCGTGCTCAACGCCAATCTGCGGCGGGCGCTTTCGGAGGCGCCCATCGATGCCGAACGCGTGCACGCGCTCATGGAGGAAGCCCGCGCGTTGCAGGTGGCGCTGGACTCGGCCGGGCTGGGCTATGCCATGCGCGAACTGCTCATCCGCATGGCCACCCAATTGCGGGCCAAACCGGACGAGCTGGAGCGCATGTGCAACTTGTCGGCCGCCGTGCGGCTCCTCGGAAAGCTGCCGTTCTTTGTCGACGTGTCCAAGCCGCAGAATCTCTTCTGGGACATGCTGCAGCACGTCTATCCCGAGCGGCGCACGCAGAGCGAGCACGGCGCTGAGCAGGCGCTGGCCTGGACGCGCGAGTTTGCCGCGCTGGGCGACGCGCTGCGTTTTGCGATGCCATAGGTCCGCTCGTGCGTGTCCCCAACGCCACCTATCGCCTGCAGCTCCATCGCGAGTTCGGCTTCGCGCAGGCGCGCACCCTCGTCCCGTATCTGCGGCGGCTGGGCATCAGCGACCTGTATCTCTCGTCCGTGCTGGAAGCACGGCCCGGAAGCACTCATGGGTACGATGTCATTAACCCACAGAAAATCAATCCGGAGTTAGGCGGTGACGGGGAGTTTGCCGAACTGGCGGCCGAGTTGCAGCGCAGCGGCCTGGGATTGCTGCTGGACATCGTGCCGAACCACATGGCTGCCAGCCCGCTCAATCCGTGGTGGGCGGACGTGCTGAAAAACGGGCCAGGCTCGCCGTACGCGGAGTTCTTCGATATCGACTGGCAACGCGCGGGGGGCGAGGGCAAAGTGCATCTGCCGATCCTGGCGCGCCCTTACGGCGCAGCGCTGGAGAATCAAGAACTAGTACTGGAGCGCGATGCGGAGGGGCTTGGGATCCGGTATGGAGCGCTGCGCCTACCCGTCGCGCCGGACTCGTATGCGGCGGGGCGCACATTCATCGACGAGAACCTGCGCGAATTCAACGGCGTCAAAGGTAAACCAGCGAGTTTTCAGCTTCTGGATCAGCTCTTGCGCGCGCAGCATTACCGGCTGGCCTACTGGCGCACGGCGCCCGAACGGGTCAACTATCGCAGGTTCTTCGATATCAACGACCTGGTCGGCTTGCGGGTCGAGAAACGCTGCGTGTTCGATGCCGTGCATGCCCTTGTGTTTCGTTGGATAGCGGAGGGGATCGTCACAGGTTTGCGCATCGATCATATCGACGGCCTTTGCAAACCTGCTCAATACCTCGAGCGCGTGCGTCAAGCTCTGAAGGACAAGGTCGTCGATGGCGAGATTTACGTCATCGTCGAAAAGATCCTGACGGGCGACGAGGAGCTGCCGCACGACTGGCCGGTGTGCGGTACGACCGGCTACGACTTCCTGAACTCGGTGAATGGAGTCTTCGTCGATCCGCGCGGACTGGAGCGGCTCCAAGTTGTCGCGGCGCGCTTCTGCGGATCGGGCAGCAGCATGGCGGACGTCTGTTACGCCGCCAAGCGGCAGGTGCTGGAGGAGCTCTTCGTCGCTGAATTCGAGGCGCGGGCATCTGAGCTGTCCCGGCTGGCGGAGGGCGATCGTTATGCCCGTGATATCCCCCGATCGCACCTGCGCCGCGCGTTGCTCGAGGTGGCGGCCTGCTTGCCGGTTTACCGAACGTACATCGACGGTAAACCCGTTCGTGACGCGGACCGCGCGGCCATCCGGCGTGCGCTGGCGGACGCGCGGCGCCGCGCGCGGCCAAGTGAAATGGACCCGGCTACGGCCGACTTTCTTCAGCGGACGCTGCTACTCGCAGGAGAGCCGGGCCCCGATGCGGAAGCGCTTGGCTTCGTCATGCGCTGGCAGCAGCTCACCGGCCCGGCGATGGCCAAAGGCCTGGAGGATACAGCCTTCTATCGATATCCGGCGCTCATCGCACTCAATGAAGTCGGCGGTGATCCCGCGGGCGGAACATTCACGGGGACCCAGCAGTTTCATCAGCGCAATGCGCGGCGCCAGCAGCACGACCGGCATGCACTAAATGCCACGTCGACGCACGACACGAAGCGCAGCGAGGATGTGCGCGCCCGCATCGACGTGTTGTCGGAGATACCTACTGCCTGGGCGCGCAGCGTGGCGCGCTGGAGTCGCTGGAACCAGAGCAAGAAACGGCGCGTGGATGGAGCATGGGCACCTGATCGTTGCGACGAGATGTTTCTGTATCAGACGCTGATTGGCGCTTGGCCGCTGCATGCCGACGAGCTGCAGAGTTTCCGTGAACGGATTGTGGCCGTCATGCGCAAGTCGGTGCGCGAGGCAAAGGTCCATACGAGTTGGATCAACCCGGATTCCGAATATGAAAGAGCGGTGACTAGCTTCGTCGAGCGCATCCTGGCGCAGGCGCCCAAGAATCGGTTCCTGCCTGACTTCCGGCGCTTTCACGAGCGAGTTGCGTATCCGGGCGCGCTCAATGCGCTGTCGCAGGTGCTGCTGAAGATTACGGCGCCCGGCGTGCCCGACTTCTACCAGGGGACGGAGGTCTGGGATTTCAGGCTGGTCGATCCAGACAATCGCCGGCCGGTCGATCACGCGCGGCGCATGCAAATGCTTGATGATCTCGAGCGGGCGGAGCGCGCGGATCGGGCAGCGCTCTTGCGGGGATTGCTCAAGAATTGGCGCGACGGGCGAATCAAGCTGTTCGTGACGCGCGCAGCGCTGCGCTTCCGCGCGGAGCATCCGCAATTATTCGCCGAAGCCCGCTATGTCCCACTACGCGCCTCAGGAGCGCGCAAGGATCACATCTGTGCCTTTGCCCGCCACTTACAAAACGAGTGGGTGCTGGTGGCGGTGCCGCGGTTGACGGCGCGCCGTGCGCGGAGCCGCTGGCAGGGAACCACGCTGCCGCTGCGGCGCGAAGCGCCCGGAGAGTGGCGCAATGTGCTGACCGGGGAGATACTAAGGTGTCGGCGCGGCGCGCTGCCCGCAGATGCCTTATTCGGCACATTTCCCATGGCGCTGCTGCATGGCCGGCCTGAAGCCGGCCCATGAAGTGGCTGCGGCGCTAGCGCGCGCCGGCCATGGGCTGCGCACCGCGCCTTCTGGTGACCGCCGCGGCGCGGCGCTCGACGTCCTTCACATCTTCGGTGGGTCTGCGGATCATCTCCAGGCAGCGCGTCACCAGCGCCGTCCAGCCGGTCTGATGACTGGCGCCGACCCCGCGGCCGGTCTCGGCGTGGAAATACTCATGGAACAGAACCAGGTCGCGCCAGTGTGGATCGGTGGCAAAGCGCCGCTCGTCGCCGTGGCAGGGGCGCTCACCGCCGGCACCCGGCAGGAAGATGCGCGTCAGGCGGGCCGACAGCTCGCGGGCAACTTCCTGCAAGTTCAGCAGGCGCCCGGAGCCGGTCGGGCAGTCGATGCGGAACGTGTCGCCATAAAAATGGTGGTAGCGCTCCAGGGCTTCGATCAGCAGATAGTTGACCGGGAACCAGATCGGCCCTCGCCAGTTGGAGTTTCCGCCGAACAGGTTGGTATCCGATTCGCCGGGCACATATTGCACGCAGGACTCCATGCCGTCCCATTCCAGAGTGAAGGGGTGGTCTTGATGCACGCGCGACACCGAGCGGATGCCGTAGGGTGAAAGGAACTCGCTCTCATCCAGCACGTAGCGCAGGACGCGCTCCAGGCGCTGGCGCGAGGGAATGGCCAGCAGGCGGTGGTGGTGCCGTCCGCCATCCGGCGAATCCGTTTCGAGATAGGAAATGTGCCGCGCCAGGTCGGCGCGGTGTTTCAGGAACCAGTGCATACGCTTGGTGAAGCCCGGCAGCGAGTCGAGCTTGTGACTTTCGAGCACCTCGGCGGCGAACAGCGGAATGATGCCGACCATCGAGCGCGTGCGCAGGCGCGTGGGGTGGCCGTCGATCGTCAACTGGTCGTAATAGAAACCCTCCTGCTCGTCCCACAGGCCCGTGCCGCCCAGCGTGTTCATCGCGTCGGCGATGGCGACGAAGTGCTCGAAGAACTTGGACGCGACATCCTCGTAAACTGGGTCGTGCTGTGCCAGCTCGAGGGCGATTGAGAGCATCGTGGCGCAGTAGAACGCCATCCAGGCGGTGCCGTCGGCCTGCTCGAGATAGCCGCCGCCGGGCAGGGGGCGCGAGCGGTCGAATACGCCGATGTTGTCCAGGCCCAGGAAGCCGCCGGAGAAGATGTGCCGGCCTTCGGGATCTTTGCGATTGACCCACCAGGTGAAATTCATAAGCAGCTTCTGGAAGGCCCGCGCCAGGAACTGCACGTCGCGGCCGCCGCGCGGACCCGTCATTTTGTAGACGCGCCAGCAGGCCCAGGCGTGCACCGGCGGGTTGACGTCGGAGAAGTTGAATTCGTACGCCGGAAGCTGTCCGTTCGGATGCATGTACCACTCGCGCAGGAAGAGCAGCAATTGCTCCTTGGCGAATTGCGGATCAAGCTGCGCGAAAGGCAGCATGTGGAACGCCAAATCCCACGCGGCGTACCAGGGATATTCCCATTTGTCGGGCATGGAGATGACGTCGCGATTGAACAGGTGCATCCAGTCGCGATTGCGGCCGTTCTGGCGCTGCGCGGGCGGCGGCGGTTGCTCGGGGTCGCCCTCCAGCCAGTCCTCGACGACGTAGTGATAGAACTGCTTGCTCCACAGCAAGCCGGCGTAAGCCTGGCGGGCGACGCGCCGCTCGTCACCCGACATGCCGGCGCCGAGCTGCGCGGAGTAGAACTCCTCAGCTTCGGCCATTCGCTGGGTGAATGTCGCGTCGAAGCGGCGATCGAACGCTTGCTGCGGCGCCGCGTCCGAGCGGAACAGGCGCAGTCGCAGAACGATTTCGCCGCCCGACGGGAGGTCGAGGCAGTAGTGGAACGCGGCTTTCGTGCCGACCCCGGCCGGGTTGACCGCCTCGATCCGTCCGCGGATGAGATACTCATGAAGAGCATCTTTGACGAACGGCTGCGGATTTGCCGCGCCGAACACACGCTGCGTGTTCGTCTCGTTCTCGGTCAGCAGCAGCACGCACGACCGGCCATCACTGTACGGCTCGGCCTCGAACGAAAACCGGCCCAGCGTCGTATGCTCGGTGAGCAGCAGATGATCGCTCTGCCGGCGAATGAGCGGCTTGAGTTCGCAACCCTCGTGCGTGCAGCCCCATGACCAGGTGTTGCGGAACCAGAGCGTTGGCAGCAGGTGTAGCGTGGCGCGCTGCGGGCCGCGGTTCACAGCCGTGATGCGGATGAGCAGGTCGTCCGGCGCGGCTTTGGCATATTCGGCCGTCACGTCGAAGTAGCGGTTTTCATTGAACACGCCCGTGTCGGACAGCTCGAACTCCGGGTCGTGCTTGCCGCGGCGGCGGTTCTCGGCCACGAGCCGCGCGTAAGGGAACTCCGCCTGCGGATATTTGTACAGCGCTTTCATGTACGAGTGCGTGGGTGTGGAGTCGAGGTAGAAGTACGATTCCTTCACGTCCTCGCCGTGATTGCCCTCGCTGTTGGTCAGCCCGAAGAGCCGCTCTTTGAGGATCGGGTCTTTGCCGTTCCAAAGTGCAATGGCAAAGCACAGGCGGCACTCGCGGTCGCAGATGCCCAGCAGGCCGTCTTCGCCCCAGCGATAGGCGCGGCTGCGAGCGTGGTCGTGCGGGAAGTATTCCCAGCAGGAACCGTTGGGCGAATAATCTTCGCGCACGGTTCCCCATTGGCGCTCGGCGAGGTACGGACCCCAGCGCTTCCAGTTCTGCTCGCGACGGGCGTCTTCGGCGAGGCGGATCGACTCGGCACCGGCGGATGGATTTTGATTCATCGCACATTCCCTCCTATCGGCGTTTCGTTTCGCCCGCAGAGGTCACGGTCGACCTGACGCCTCTTGCAGAACGCCAGTATACGGAAAGTCCTGGCGTGAGTCACCGTCGGACTTCGGAAGCCGCGGCGGCATCATATCGGGGCCGCGCAGCGTGAGGAACTGCACCAGGTCCTTGGAGAAAAGCAGATCGAGCGTCCAATCCAGCATAACGCGTAGCTTCTTCTCGAAGCGTGGCAGCTTGCTCAGGTAGATGGTGCGCCACAGCCACCAGGCCAGAAAGCCGGAGAAGTTGATGCCCAGAATGTTGGCCACGCCGGTGCGGCGGCCGATGGCCGCGAGCTGGCCGAGCGTCGAGAATTTGAAGGGTTTGCGCTGCCCGCCGCGGATGCTGGCGAGGATATTGCGCGCGACGATGCAGCCCTCGCGCAATGCGTGCTGCGCGGTCGGCGGATGCGGCTTGCCGGTTTTCGGATCAGGCACCACGGCGCAATCACCGAGCGCCCACACGCCCGGCCATTTCGGAACTTCGAGTTCCTCGGTGACGCAAATGCGACCGCGCTCCCGCCGGCAGGGGAGCGCTGCGAGCAGCGGATGGGGCGAAGTGCCGGCCGTCCAGACCAAAGTGCAAGTCGGGACAGTCATGCCGTTGCTGAGGGAGACGCCCTCGTCAGCGATCTGCGTCACCTTGGCGTTGGTGACAATCTCCAGCTTGCGCGCCCCCAGCTTTTTCTGGGCATAATTGCCGAGCTTCGCGCTCAGCTCGGGCAGAACGACCTCCCCGGAATGGACCAGCACCACGCGAATCTGGTCTTCGCTGAGATTGGGATAGAAGCGCACGGCCTGGCGCAGGAAATCGTTCACGGCCGCGGCTGTTTCGACGCCCGCAAACCCACCGCCAGCAACCACGAAGGTCAGTAGTTTCTCGCGAACGTGGGCACAGCATTCGAAATCGGCCTCCTCGAGGTTGGCGATCAGTCGATTGCGCAGGTAGATCGCGTCGCCCAGCGTCTTCATCGTCAGAGCGCGCTCCTCCAGTCCCGGTAGACCGTAGAAGTTCGTCACCGAGCCCAGAGCGATCACCAGGTGGTCGTACTCCAAGTCGTGCTGATGCTGCTCAACGCCATGCCAGACGGTCACGTGCTTGTTGACCAAATCAATCGCTTCGACATCGCCGCAGAAGAAACTCGCGCGGCGCAGCAGCTTGCGGATCGGATTGACGATGTGGGCCAGGTCCAGATCGCTGGCGGCCACCTCATGCAGCATCGGCGTGAATAGGAAGAAGTTATCACGGTTGACCAGCGTGACCTCAATATCGCCGTAGCGGGCAAGCGCCTTGTCCAATTCGGTTGCGGCATAGAGACCGCCGAAGCCGCCGCCCAGGATGAGAATGCGTGTCGGTCGCGGTGAAGTCATCGAGAGTCTCCTGTGCGGCGCGCTGCGCGCATGGGTTTGGCGCTTTCAACAAATTGCACGGCATGTCCGTCCAAGTTGCGCGCCAGCAGCGCTTGGCATGGCCCGGCTCAGCGAATGGCTCACAACAATCAGCCTCGCGCGCCTCACGACAGACGCTCCAACAGGTGATCGCCGACGCGGAGCGTGTTGGCCATAATCGTCAGGGCCGGGTTCACCGCGCCGCTGGACGGGAAGAAGCTGCCGTCGACCACGTACAAATTGTCCAGTTCGTGCGCCTTGCAGTTCGCATCCAGCGCGGAGGTTTGCGGATCGCGCCCGAAGCGAATCGTGCCGCACTGATGCGCCACGCCCGCCAGCGGGATGCGCTGGCCGAGGAAGAGGTTGCGGGCGAACAGGCCCTGGTGACATTCGTGGCCGTGCACTCGGCACTTGCGCTGCTGGCTCAAGAGGCTTTTGAGTTTCGCAATGAGCCGGCGGTGCGCCTCCTCGTTGTTGGGCGTGTAGGCAAGCACGATCCCGCCGTGGGCGTCGAGCGTGACGCGGTTATTCGGATCGGGCAGGTCCTCGGTGGTGAGCCAGAAGTCCAGCGAGTGCTTGGCCATCAGGTCGAGCGTCCAACCCGGCGTCAGCGCCGGCGCTCCGGCCTTGAGCGTCTCGCCGTCCAGTTTGCCGACGAACGAGATGTGTCCCATGGGAAAATCCCAGTCCTCCGAAGCGAGGTAATAATCATTGATCGAGAGCGTCTTCTGAAAAACAGTGGGATTGGGACACTTCGAGAGTGCCATCTGCACGGAGTTCACGTGGCCCATGTAGTGGCGACCGACCACGTCAGACCCGTTGGCCAAGCCTCGCGGGTGCTGGTCGTTGGCGGATCGCAACAGCAGCGCGGCCGAGTTGATCGCGCCGCACGACACCACGACGATATCGCTGGAGTACTCTGCTGTAGCTCCGTCGCGCTGCACGACGACACCGGTCACCTTGCGCCCCGAGGCGCTGGTTCTGAGGCGTGATACGCGAGCGCCAGTCAGCAAGGTGACGCTGGGGTGCTCCAGCGCCGGATCCACCCCGATCACCTGCGCGTCGGCCTTGGCATACACCAGGCACGGAAAGCCGTCGCAGGTCTCGCAGCGGATGCAGCGGCTGCGGCGCGGGTCGCGCTCGTTCAGCATGATGCCCAACGGCGTATGGAACGGCCGCAAGCCCATCCGCGCGAAGTCATCGCTGAGTTCCTGCATGCGCGGTTCATGGCTGATGGCCGGATGCGGATAAGGCCCACTGGCCGGCGGGTCGGTCGGATCCTCGCCGCGCTGTCCGTGCACGTGATAGAGCTGCTCGGCGCGGGTGTAGTAGGGCTCCAGATCGTCGTAGCCAATCGGCCAGGCGGGCGAGACACCGCCATGGTGGCGAATCTCACCGAAATCCTCGCGCCGCAAGCGGAATAGCGCCGCGCCGTAGAATTTCGTGTTGCCGCCCACGTAGTAATTGGTGTGCGGATGCAGTTCTTTGCCATCCTTGTCGTGCCAGATCTCCTTGGTCTGGTACTGGCCCTCGACGTTGACGGCCCGCGAACTCCAGTTGGCCTTCTCGCGCGGCACGTAGCCGCCGCGCTCCAGCAGCAAAATGCGCTTGCCGGAGGGGGCCAGACTGTATGCCAGCGTCCCGCCGCCGGCCCCGGTGCCGATGATGATCACGTCAAAGTGGTTGCTGGCGGTCATGCCTCGGCTCCGCAAGTCGCGTTGTGGGTCACGCCTCATCAGAACCCCGCCCGCGAGGGCGGGGTGTCGCACGGCCATCCGTCACGCTCGCTATGCTGCACCCCCCACTCGCGTGGGGGGTTCTGCTGGCCCGTGCAGCTCTCAGTCATCACACATCAGCCGCGGGCCTGAGCCTCCGCCGATACGAGCGGCGCGGTCGCGAAGTTCACGCCGAAGCGCCGGCACCAGATCGTGACGCAGCGGTACTTGGTCAGATCAAGATCGGCCGGCAACTCGTAATTCTGATCGCCGACGTTGCCCTTGAGCGCGCCGAGTTCGACGAAACCGGCCTGCTTGACGGTGTCGTTGTCTTTCGCGTCCGGCGCGGCGACGACATACACCTGCACATCCGGGCCGTTGGAAGTCTTGAAATCCGTGAAGCGCAGCACGCGCTTCCCGTCGGGCAGTTGCAGCACCGTCGCGACGCCAGAACTCTCGTGCGCGACGCCGTGGAATTGGCCCCTGGCGAGCGAACGCGCGGCAGCGGGTTCGGTGACGGCGGACGCCTCCGCCAGTGGGGCGGTTCCAAAATTCACGCCGAAGCGCCGGCACCAGATCGTGACGGCTCGGTACTTCTGCAGGTCGATGCCACTGGGCAGGTCGTAATTCTGATCACCCTGGTTGCCTTTGAGCGCTCCCAGCGAAACGAAGCCGGCACTCTTCACCGTGGCGTCATCCTTCGCGTCTGGCGCGGCCACAAGATAGACCTGCACGTCCGGACCGTTCGACGTCTCGAAGTTCGTGAGCCGCAGGACACGTCGGCCATCGCCGAGTTCGTGAATGGCGGCCGTGCCGGCGCTCTGATGCGCGACACTATGGAACTGACCGGTCAAGAGCACGCGCGCCCCTGACATGGACGCCTGCGCGGCGGCGAGCTGCGGCAGGGCTTCGTTCACCCGGTTGTTGATGAAAAGCCGTTCCGGGCGGAACAGATACCAGCCGGCGATAACGACCACGAGAAGCGAAACACCAATGATGGCTTTCTTCTGCTTCATGACGGAATTCTCCTTACTTCTTGTACTACAATCGACGGCCGCACGTCGCGTGACCGCTTGTCGTGTAATAAACATTCCACTCGACGCTTTTATTCCCTGGATTGCTGTTGGGTAATTCGACGGCGAACAATCCGGTATATTCGACGCTGCGCGTCATGCCGTCAGAACCCCGTCCGCGAGGCCGGGGTGATGTCCAAGCATTCGGAGACGCACAGCACGCGGGCGTCACCCCCCACTGGCGTGGGGGGTTCTGACGCGCGTACACGCTGCTACTCTGCGGCGCGACTGAGCCGGTGCTCGCAGAAAATGCAGCGCTGTGAGCTCTGATGATGCAGTTTTGCGCAGAAGATGTTGGCAGCGCCGCGTAGGTGGAGATACAGCTCCGCGGCTGTCAGCCATGGCCAGGGGCGGCGCGGTGAAGTAGACCCAGAGCAGCATCCAAGCGCGCGCCGGCAGGGCGGCGGCGAAGCTCCGCGCTGGATTCAGGCTCATTCCGGAGAACGGCGCTTCCACGCTGATGTAAGTCGCCACGAGCGCAGCCGCGCAGAGACCGGTAAAGCGCGCCAGCCGCGCCGTGTTCGACAACGGCAGCACCGCGGACATCAGCAGGAAAGCGATGATGAATTCCGCCAGGAAGGCGACACCGGCACCATAACCGGCCGGCTGCGTAATTGCATAGCGGACGGGCGGATCGGCCAGATGGGGTCCGAGCATCGCGGCCGCCACCATCACGCCCGCGACGGCGCCGGCGAATTGCGCTGCGACATAAAATGCAGCATCCCAGCGTGCGACTTTCCCCAACCTCAGAAACGAGAGCGTCACGGCCGGGTTGAAGTGGGCACCGGAGCGCTTGCCCCAAGGGGAGTAGATTAACGCCACGTTGGTCGCGCCCATCGCCAGGCCCATCAGCACGCGGCGCACCCGCGGATCGCCGAGCGCTTGTCGTACGGGTGAGTGTGGATACTCGAGCAGGGTGGCGAACGCGCAGGCCGAAACCATGAACAAACCCAGGCCGACGGCTTCCATGAGATACTCGGGCCAATGGCGTTGAATGCTACCGAGCATCGCACTCATCATCCCAGCGCAATCACATTCTTGATGCCACCCGTCCGTCCCAGCAGCAGGTCGCGATAGGCTTCGATCGGATAGCGCCCGGTGATCAGCGCGCGGACGGCCGCGGGCCAGCGCTGCATGAACACGCCCAAGTCGCGGATCGCCGCCTCGAAGGCCGCCTTGCCGGCATTGACGGTCCCGAACACGACCTGGTTCTTCAGCACCAGGTTGCGCATGATCAGGTCCGTATCGATCTCGATCGGCGCTTTGCGGCCGGGCACGCCGGTGAAGACGAAAATGCCGTTCGTCCCCAATACCTTCATCACGTCGAACGCCAGCCGCGACGCGCCAACTGCTTCGTAGACCACGTCGATGTTGCCGACCTGCGCTGCGAGTTGCTCGACCGAAGTCATCTCCGAGGAGACGTACTTACCGCCGAACAGCTCGACCACGCGCGAGCGCGGATTCGGCGCCGGCTCGCGCGAATAGACGTAAGTGTCGAAATCGGCCGCCGCCAGCGCCAGCGCGCCGAGAAGCCCCACGGGCCCAGCACCCAGGACGAGCGCGCGGTGACAATGGCCCAGCTTCTTCTCGGCTACGTGCGGGCAGGCCCAGGGCAGGCGCTGCTGCACTTCCCAGATTTGCAGCAGCGCCTTCTCGGCGATCGTCAGCGGCTCGACCAGCACGGCCACCTCGCGGAGATTCCGCGGCACAATGTTCATGTACTGCTCGTCATCGACGATGAACTCCGTCATGAAGCCGTGGGCCTGCTTGATGCCGCGCTCGGTGAAATCGCCGGTGAAGCAGAAGTCCTGCCGGCCCTTGCGACAGGCGGGGCAGTAATCATGCGGACACGGCCGGCGCACCATCGGTACCACGAGATCACCGGGCCGCAGCCGCGACACACCCGGCCCGACCTCAACCACTTCGCCCAGCGATTCATGCCCAATGATCAGATACGGGCTGCGTTCCGGCGGAGTTCCGTATTCGAACGCACAGATTTCCTTGTCCGTGCCGCAGACGCCCGCCTCGAGCATCCGTAGCTTGACCTGCGTCGGCGCCCAGATCGACGGCGGTTCCTGTTCGACTACTTTGACCTGCCGTACGCCGGGATAGACTGCAATGGCTTTCATCATCGTTGTCCTCGCTCTTCGCGGCGCGCTGCTTCACGCCGCTCGGCACACCTGCATGTTTCGTTCAACGGCGACCTCGCGCAGCACGGGCATGAGGACCTGTCGCGCGCGGTGCAGCCGGCTCATCACCGTGCCGAGCGGACATCCGCAGGCGGCCGCGATCTCCTTGTAGCTGAGGTCTTCGAGGGCCCATAGCAGCAGCACCTCGCGGAACTCCGGCGCCAGCGCGGCTACCGCCGCCTTGACGCGCTCGTCGAACAGATCCCAGTTCACCTGCCGCCCGCTGCAGGCTTGTTCCGTAAGCGATATCCGCATGGGCGGGGTGCCATCGAGCGTGGCATCATCCAGAGGTGCGGGCCGCCGCCGCTCGGCCGCGCAGCGCGTATAAAACACGTTGTGCAATATCTTCAGCAACCACGGCTTCGGACCGCAGGCCCGCAGTTCAAATTGATCGACGGCCCGCAGCGCCCGCAGACACGTCTCCTGCACGAGATCGTCCGCGTCCGTCTCGTCGTCGGCCAGATGGCGTGCCAAGCGATAGATGGACGGCAAGTGCGGTAGAACCAGGTCCTCACCTCGTTTTGTCCGAAGGCTGTCATTCATTTCAAGACTCCGCGGACCGCAGCAATTCCGCGATGAAACGTGAACGGTTGTTGATGCCCACGCCGCCTGCGGCCAATTCTTGCAGCAGGCAGAGGCCCTCCGCGTCGACAAAGGTCACGTCGGACAAATCCAGCACCAACCCTGCTCCAGCGCCGCGCGCCTGATCACACGTGAGGCGCAACTGACCTACCCACGGCCCGACGAGTCTTCCCTCGAGCTTGAGGGCTGCGACACCGTTCGATTCGCTGCTGGTGATCCGTAACAAGGCGATCTCCTCTCGACGCCGTTCTCCGGCGCTCGCGATCCGGGCGACGTGATACGCACGGCGCGTGCCAGCGCGCTAGGGGAGCTGAGACGCGCTTTTCGAACGAATAGGACCGATAGGACCGATCCGACGTATGGGTCACCTCACGAGATTTCGTGGCGACCACGATCTATCGTGAGGACTTACGACTGCGCCGAGGCTTCGCGATCGATCCCGAGTTTTTTCAGCCGGCTGCGCAGCGTGTTGGGATGCAGTCCGAGAATCTTGGCGGCCCCGCGCGGGCCATCGATGACCCAGTTCGTCCGACCGAGGACTCTGGAGATGTGGTCGCGCTCCACGTGTTCCAGACTGGCGCTGGAATCGGACGCCGGTTCAGTTGACGACGAAGTCACCGTCATGGGATCGACGTCCAGCAACTTGCCGGTCGCAAGAATCACCGCCCGCTCCAGCACGTTCTCGAGCTCACGCACGTTGCCGGGCCACCGATAGGCGATGAGCCGCTGCATCGATTCCTCGCTGACGCCCTCGATGGTCCGGCCGATGCGCACGCAGAACTTGTTGAGCAGAAACTGCACCAGCAGCGGAATGTCCTCGGTCCGCTCGCGCAAGGCCGGCAGATGGATCGGAAAGACATTCAGACGATAGTAGAGATCCTCGCGGAACGCGCCGTCGTGAATGGCTTTGACCAGGTCGCGGTTCGTGCCGGCGATGACGCGCACATCGGCCTTGAGAGACGTACTGCCGCCGACGCGTTCGAACTCGCGCTCCTGCAGAATTCGCAGTAGCTTCACCTGAACGTCGTGCGGCAATTCGCCGATCTCGTCGAGAAAAATCGTGCCGCCGTGAGCCAGCTCGAAGCGGCCGACGCGCTTGGTGATGGCGCCGCTGAACGCCCCTTTCTCGTGACCGAACAATTCACTTTCGACCAGACCGGTAGGCAATGCGGCGCAGTTGACTTTGATAAGTGGTTTATCGCGCCGCGTGCTGTTGGAATGAAGTGCACGGGCGATCAGCTCCTTGCCCGTCCCGGTCTCCCCGGTGATCAGCACGCTGGCATCGGTGGTAGCCACGCGCCGCACCAGCTCCAGGACGCGGGTCAAAGCGGGACTGCGGCCCACGATCTCTTCGAAGTTGTAGACCGACTTGATCTCTTCCTGCAGGTAGAGGTTCTGCTGCTGCAGCCGGGCCTGCTCCTGCTCCGCCAGCACCCGCTCGGTGATATCAATGAACATGGTGCGCGTAAATTTGGCAGTGGGGTCCGGCCGCGACCACCACTGGATCCAGATCGGGCGGCCATCGTCCTTGCGGCGGAGTTCCAATACCACGCCGCCGGTATCGGTGCCGCGCCCGATGGACGCAAAGGCTTCGCGCACGCGCCGCTGGGCCTCCGGCGTGTCCGGCACGAGCGACATGCCGACCATCCCGGGTACCTGCTCGGGCGTTATGCCCAGAATCTTCAGCGCGGAACGGTTGGCCGTGATGAAACGGGATTCAAAATCTTCATTGACGTAAGCAATCGGCGCTTCCTCGAATAGATCGCGGTAGCGTTCCTCGCTCTCGCGCAGCCGTTTCTCAGCCCGCAAGCGCAGCAGTTCGGCCGTGGCGCGGGCCGCGAAGATGCGAAAGATAAATAGCCGTCGCGGCTCGGGCGGCATCGGCCGATCGTCGAACACGGCCAAGTGGCCCATGGTGTGGCCCGCGACATCGCGCAGCGGGACGCCCAGGTAGCTTTCGATGCGCATCTGCACCATTGGCTCGTCCTGCGGAAACTTGCGGCTGACATCCATGGGATGATGGCACAGGTCGCCAAAGACGACGTCCTCGCAGGGCGTGCCGCGCAGGTCCCACTCGACGTTTTCGGCGATCGCGTCGCGATACCAGAAGGCCAGCGTCCGCGCCCGCGTGCCGCCGAGGAACTCGGCGACAAACGCATATTTCACGTCCACGGCCGCAGCCAGGTGCGTGACGAGCGAGTTGAAAAACTCCGCGCCGGTGCCCATCGCCGTACCCTCGACGATGGAGCGCAGTGCGGTGAGCTCGCTGCTGTCTGCGACCGAGTCGGGGCCTATGGTCGGCGGTGCATCCGTGGTGTCTTCGGCGTGCGTCATCGTTCTGGCTTCGCGGATGCATTGTAGCGGTGCCGGCTGCGGCTGCCATGCGCTTGACCATCGCGCTGCGCTCGGAGAAACTGCCGGTTTTGGTGGTACGCCACGTGCGAGCTACCCAACGGGAGTGATCGCCAATGATGAAGGCCATTGACCTGCGAAAGGGGCGTACCCTCGTCTATGAGGGCAACCTTTTCGTGGTCCACGATATGCAGCGCGTCTCCAAGGGCAACTGGCGCAGCTACGTTCAGACCAAGCTCAAGAACCTCAAGTCCGGCCAGATCATCGACGTGCGTTTCGGCGTGGATGACAAGGTCGAGACGCCGTTCCTGGAGACCAAGGAATACGAATACCTCTACCGCGACGGCAACGACTTCGTCTTCATGGACACGACCACGTTCGACCAGCTTACGATCATGGAAGACCAGATCGGCGACGCCGCCCAGTTCCTGAAGGCCAACGAGAAGGTCAGCGCCCAGGTCCACGAGGACAAGATCGTCACCATCGAGTTGCCGCAGGTGGTGGAGTTGATGATCACCGAGACGCCGCCCGTCGTGAAGGGTGCCACCGCTACCAATCAACCCAAGGATGCGATCCTCGAAACGGGCGCCCGCGTCCGCGTGCCGGCCTTCATCGAGCCCGGCGAGCGCATCCGCGTCGACACGCGCTCGGGCGAATACGTGGAACGTGTCAAGTAGTTTTTGACGCAGAGACACTGAGGACCCAGAGAGGAAAGTGAAAAACCCTCTCTCAGCGCCCTCAGCGTCTCTGCGTCAACTGGCCCGCCAAATCAGCTAGCGGCGCATGCCGGCGACGACGCGGCCCATTTGCGGCCGGCGCACTTTGATTTTCATGTCGCGCCGCTCGTTGCGATGATCTTCGATGAGCTTCATGGCCTTCCGCATGTCCGAGACCTTGAAGATCACGACGGTGCGGCCGCCCTTGTCCGAGGTCGTGCAATAAACATAGCTGATGTGTATGTGGCCTTGCGTCAGGCGGTCGCACACGTCGGCCACCGCGCCCGGACGGTTCGGCATCGATACCGCCAGCACCTCGGTCTCCGTGGTCGGGATGTTCAGCTTACGCAGCACCTGCCGCGTGCGGTCGGGCGCATCGGTGATCAGCCGCAGGACGCCGTGTTCCATCGAGTCCATCATGGCCATGGCGGTAATGTTGACCTTGGCGCGCGCCAGCTCGGAGCACACCTGACTCAATACGCCGGGTTTGTTGACGAGGAAGACTGAAAACTGGACGAGGTTTTGCATGGGGTTCCTCCATTATGGGTCGCGGCGCGCCCGCAGGTCCGCGGGCGCACCGCAGTTGCACCTACGGGTTCGACCGGGGCGCGGCCGGGGACCGCGACCACGATGCATCGCGGCCGGAAGCCCCGTCCGTATCCCGCTTCATCGCATCCGAGCCCGACCGCTGACGCTCGCGTTTCTGAAGTTCCTGTTGCTGTTTCTGCGCCTGTTTGACGCTGCGTTCGGCTTGCTTGCGGGCGCGATCGGCCAGCTTCTGCTGGTACTCGGCCCGCTCGGCTTGCGAGTGACTCTGATTCATCCGATACGCGAAATCCTGATCCGACTTGCTGCCCGCACTCGGCGGCGCGGTGGCGGGCACGGGGTAGCCCAAGTTCGACGCGGCCATTCCAGCGGTGGCGGCCGGCATCGTGTCCCTCTTCTCCCAGAAGCGCCAGTGAATCGGTTCGCGCTCGCCGGTAGAGGAACAGCCGGAACTCAGTCCGGCGAATATCGTCGTCAGACCGCAGATTGTCATGGCGGTCCACTCGCGGCTCCAGCGGTCCCGGCGCGCCGGGACCGTGCGTACGCTGGACGCCCCGGCGCGCCGGGGCGCGCCGCGACCCGAGTGGCACCTGTCCTTAATGTGCATCAACAACGGAGTATAGTGATTCCACGATTGGATGCCAGACCCGGCAGAGGAGCGGTTCTACGGTTGTGGTGCGGGCATCCTGCCTGCACCCCGGTGCGGCGGGAGATCCTGGCGGGTTGATCCCGTCTATTTCTTTCCCATGCGCTCCAGCACGGTCACGATTTGTCCGGCGCGATATTCCTTGCCGTCAGCGGCGGTAACCAGCACTTCGATGTGGTGGTCCCCCGTGGACGTCAGATATTTCTGCCCGAGCGGCTCGCGGCCGTTCGCCACGGGTTCGCCGTTGTCCATCCACAGATAGTTCGAGCCCTGACGCAGGTTCTCAGGCATTTCCGCGCTGAAGCTCACGAGCAACGGGCTGATACCGATCAGCGTATTGACGCGCACCATGACGCTCGGCGTCTCCACCGACGTACTCCTGACCGCGGCTGCACTTCCGCCGCGGGCGCCCGTCGACGCGGACCGCGTAGGAGCGGACCTGGAGGCCGTGTCCGGCACCGGCTTGGAATAGATCGGCGTCGGCTGCGGCTGGGTCGGTGTTGGCTGGAACATCACACTTGCGGCTGATGCAGGCAGGGGCTGTTTGGCGCTCGGGCGCGGCGCCGCACCCGGAGAGCGATCCAGCGGCCGCGCAGATTCGTCCGAAGCCTTCACTGAAGCGGTTCCCGCCGTGCCGGCCGACGGCGCCGGCGCCGCAGGCGCCGATGGAGCCTGCCCGCCGGAGCGGGACGGAGCTGGCATGGCCGAGGCGACAATCGGCATCTCCGTAACTTGAAGCTGGGCCAATTCCATCGGCGGTGAACGCGGCGCGCACCCGCAGGTCTTGGCAAAGAAGTTGGCGGCCGCACTAGGAATGCGCTCATGCCCGCGACCCGCGAACTCGGCGAAGGTCACGTCGAACCCATGCTGGTTGTACCAGCGGGCGCCCTCCTGCGACTCGCGTTTGCAGGCGGCGAAATCGTTCTGCGTCCAATAGATCGCAATCTTGTGGTCGCGATATTGCGGAACCTTGGATGTGTCGAGGATCTCCGAGGAGAAATTCGATTGCCGTACCGCCACGCAACTGAAGCGATCGGGATGGTGGTTGGCCATGTAATGCGCTAGGTAGCCGCCCATCGACCAGCTCGTGGAGAGCACCGCGTTCGGATCGATGTCCGTGGTCCGGGCCAGGTCATCGAGGATGTTGATCGTCAGTTTTTCGTCGCGTTGCAGCGCAGTCCCCACGTGACGGATCGGGTACTCGGAGAATGAGCTACACGTGTCGAGGTCGGGAGCGCACACCACCAAGCCGTAGCGGTCGGCCTCCTGCTGCCACTCGCGAATCTGGCGATTGGAATCATCCCAGGGCTTCATCCCGTGGAAAGTGACCACCAGCGGCCACTTGCGGGCCTGCGGCGCGGCGGACCGCTCGGCCGTCGCCGTCGTCGGATAGCCGTCCGGCAGGTACAACCAATACCGTCCGCTGGTCTGCGGCTCTTGCAGGTGCAGCACCCGGCCTCTACCCGGCGCCTGCCCGACCGCACAGCCGGCCAGCAATGGCGCCGCCAGCGCAAGAGCGAGCAGCCGTGGGAAGGCGCTCCGCCCGAGCCCTAGCCATTCCGTTCGCCTCCATGTGTACTTTCCCGTCGTGTATTGCTCCAAGCCAGATCCTTCCGTCAAAGAAAGTCACTTCTTTATGATGCTGTTCCGCTCCCTCACGGTCGCGGAGAGCGAATTTGGACAGCGGTTACTCCGCTCCCTTACGGTTCTGAACGCGCGTAAGCTTGTGCCGTCGGGGTTTCGTCCCGCTCACGCGGATGCAGGCTTAGCGGCCCCTGCACCCCAACTAAGTTCATCCGAAATCATCGCCCGCGCTGCGAAGTTTCGGACAGGAAAAATCGCGCGCCTGGCGTACATTGTACGATTTACGGTTGCCGACGCTACTTCGCGATAAGCTTTGCCGTCCCAGCACCTCTGCCGTTTTGGCATGTCCCCAGAAAACGAGCGGTCGCGACCGTGGAAAACGATTGCTGCGTCCGCTGGTAATTATTTCAGAGCGGCTGCCCCGGAAATTGATGCCGGGCACGTCGGTTGCAGGCTAAGATAAGCGCCTTGTGGCCAGTCGTACCGGCCGCGATAGGTTCGCGTAGGAAGTTTGATCATGCACACTCGCTACGCCAAGATTGTCGTGCTGGCAGCCATTTTCCGGCTCGCAGCGGTTGCCTCGGTAGCGAAATCGCAATCGGAGACGCCGTCGCGCGTCGCAGCGTCTCAGCCGGCGCGCGCCGCTGAGCAATCGCCGGGACCTCTGGCGGGGCTCCCGCGCCGCAACGCGCGCGACGTCTTCGAACGCGTCGGTCCGCGCGCCGGCGGCACAGCGTTTCCCCAAGTAGGTCGCGGGCCGGTCGATCTTGATTCCGCTGGTATGATCCACGGCACCGGCGGACGTCTGTCCGGAGTTTACCCGCCGGGGCGGGGCGCGCGTCTCGACTCCGCTGCGCTGGGTACGGGCGCTTACGGCCCGCCTTATCCGGGTGAGCGTCAGGCGGGCACAGCGTTCACGGCCAATGCGACCGCCGGATCGGTGCCGGCGGTGGGTCGCGGTCCTGACGATCTCGCGCCGCAGGTTTCCAGCGCAGTCGAACCATCATTGGGTTTGGGCCGGACTCCTCTGACTTCGGACCTCCGCGGTCCGCAAGCCGACGCGCGCAGTCTGGATGAACTCCGCCGCGCGGGCCCGGCCGCGGCGAATCTGCCCGTGGCCAGCGAGCGCGTGAATCAGCTTGATGAACGCTGGAACCGCATGCGCTTCCGCTTCGGCTACGAGCCGTATTACGATCCGTACTCCGATCCCTACTACCGCGCCTACGTCGATCCGCGCCTGACCTACCGCTCCGACGCCTCCGACCGCTGGATTCAGCAGCAGTTGTCGCGCCAGCGCCTGCTGCGCCCGCGCTATCCCTACTTCACCCCGTACGGTTACAGCCAATGGCGCGCCGCTTCCGGCGCGCGCGGCGGCCCGCGCTGGAACCAAGCGCCGTAGTTGCCACGCAGCGCTCGTGAGAGCCGGCGGACTCAGCCGTTCGAATTTCCCCGAGAACCATGCGGAGGGCGGCGCGTTCTATTCGGAGGGCGGGCAGCCGGTCCTGGTCGGCTGCACGTTTATCGGTAACAACCGGGCCGTAGGCGGTGTTTTCATTCCGACGGCGCGCGGCGGCGCCGTGCGCGCCAATCCAGCCGTGCTGATCAACTGCACGTTCATCGGCAACCGTGCGACGGTCGGGTATTATGATTACTCCACTGTAGAAGGCGGTGCGGTGTGGGGCTCTGCCACGCTCGTGAATTGTTTATTCCGCAACAACCGGGCCGAGATCACCACGATGGGCGGCATCAGCGGCACCCAAGCCGCCCGCGGTGGCGCGCTGGCCGCAGCGGCGGGCTACAGCCAGACGCTCGTGAACTGCACGATCGTGGGCAACGTCGCCAATTCATTTGGGACGGCGCAATCCGGCGGGATCTACGGCGCGGCCGAGGTCCAGAACTCCATTCTTTGGGGCAACTTCCAGAACGGTTCTATCAATGAATCCTCTCAGATCGCCGGCGACGGGCCGCTGAATGTGAATTATTCGATCGTGCAGGGCTGGACGGGATCGCTGGGCGGCGCGGGTAACAGCGGCGCCGATCCAGTGTTCGTGGCGCTGCCGGATGATCCGCACGTGCAGTCGAATTCACCAGCGATTGACGCGGGCAACAACGCGGCCGTCCTGCCCGACACGGGCGATCTCGATGGTGACGGCAACACCAGCGAACCCACGCCGCTCGACCTCGATGGGAACCCGCGTTTCGTCGATATCCCGTCGATTCCCGATACCGGCGTCGGGCCGCCGCCAGTGGTTGATATCGGGGCCTACGAATTCACGGTGCCGACTGGGCCAATCATCGTCTCGGCCGATCCGCCTAACGGCCATCACGATTCCCTGCAGAACACCACGAATTCCGGAACCCCTCAGGGCATCGGTGTCCCGGGCACTCCGGACGAGGGCACAGTCGGTCATTACGGAGCGCCGCAGGTGACGTTCAGCGAGGTGCTGACACCGGCGCCCACGCCGGCGAACGTCGTCGTCACCTGCACGGGCGGCACCTGTCCGACGGTGACGGGCATCTCCGGCAGCGGGCCAACCTACACGCTGATGCTCAGTGGCCAGATTCCGCTGCTCAACTGCACGACGATAACGTTCCTGGGCACCGCACCAGGCGTCAAGCTGCACTATTCATCATTGCCGGGTGATACGAATCTGGACGGCAGCGCCAGCACGCAGGATTTGCTCTGGCTGGTACAGCGCGTGAATGACGGAACGGCGATGCCGGCCAACCGCGCGCGCTACAACATCAACCGCAGCAACGAGGCCGGGGGCGTTGTGGTCAACACGCAGGACCTGCTGCGGCTGGTGCAGCTTCTGAACGGCACGAATGCAACGCAAGTGTTCAACGGCGCAACGGTGGCGGCGTGTCCATAGGCATTCCGCCGGCCGAAGCGCTGAGCCCGACCTCAGCCTCGTAGCGGAGCGCTCTCCGCCGCGGCGGATCGCGGTTCGGAAAAAGTCGGGCCGGCGCGCCCACTATTCAATGTCGCTCATGTCCGGCGGCGTTTCAGCGGTCGCTGGTTGAACCACGACAGTCTTCGCGACCAGGTCGCCTAAGCGCTGACGTTGCGGCGTGAACAGCACCAGTGCCAGCGGCGGCACGAATTGAAAACCGGGATAGAACTCCAGGAGCCGCAGCAGATTGCGCAACAGGGCCGCGCGGAATCCGCAGCGCTGGCCGCGTTCATCGACGACCTGACAGTTCAGAACACGTTTGCCAGGCGTCGCGCCCATGGCGGCCTCGAAAACCGTCGCATAAATAGAAAATGCGAGCGATGCCAGCACAATCGGCCAGAAGTAATTCTCACTCCAGATCGTTCGCTCGCGCGCGCCCAGCATGTCCGAATCCAGCGCGGTGCTGCTCAGCGATTCGATCCAGGGCAGGAAGCATATGTAAAGCAGCGGGGAGGCGATGAGCACGTCCAGGGCGAACGCGACGATGCGCCGCAGCGGCCGGGCCGGCATCTGACCGGCGGGCAGCGGCGCCGGATGACGAATGTGCTCGCGCCGCCGCGCAAAAACGATGCTCGCCACCCCAATGAGCAGCGCGTAGGCGATCAGCATGCGCAGCTCGGGACCGAGCAGCGGCCGCGAAGGTGGCCGCAGCGCTTTGACGACCTGCGGCGCGGAGCTGGGCGCGCCCCCCTCGGCCGGCCAGACGCCGACGGCGACCTGCCCCTGCGCATCCAGCCGCGCCAGCGCGATGCGCCCATCAAGCGCGGCCGCCGCCAGATCATCGGCACGGGCATGGTCAGGCAGTGCCAGACCTACGAAAGGCTCGCCGGCCCGCCATTGCCCGTCATCCAATCGAAACGGGCGGAGCACCGCGATCGTGCCGCTCCGCTGCAGCGCGACGATGACGGCGTCGCCCTTCGAGAGAATTTGCGAGCTCCCCTCGGAATGCAAACGGGGCAGTACGGCCACGATTTCATGGGCACGCAGCGCCGCGGCTGGTTCGGGCGGCGTCCAATCCGTCCCGGCGGACTGCGCCCACTGCACCGGTCCGCTGGCGGATGCCGCGAACAGGCACGTTACCCTGTGATGCTCGGCGCTAAGCCAGCAAGGCCGATCGGGATACAGGTCGGCCGGCAATTCGCGATCGTACAGCCACTGGCCATTTTCATAACGGACGAGCGCCGTCGGCGTCGATGGGGCTGCGGCGCCCATGACTGCTCCCGCCGTTTCCGCAGATGGCGCGCTCGAAACCGCGAGCATGGGGGCCGGCTCCGAGGCCGCCGCTTCGTCACTCTGGTCCTCGTCTTCCGGTTCGGGAGAAGCTGACAGGAGTTCGACGGCGGTGTCGGCGGGCACTGCGGCATAGAGCATCGGGTCGGCAGCATCCACGCATGCCGCGATCGGCACGGCGCGCCGCGGAAGAACCACGCCGGGCAACTGACCCATGCGGAGGTGATATCGTTGAAACGCGCCGTCGCCGTAGAAGACGCACAATTGCTGGTCAACCACGACGATCTGGCGCACCTGGCCGAAGAGCGTCAGTGGCAGCGCCGAGAAGCCGGCCTCCAGCTTGTCCGCCGGGCTGTGGGCCAGGATCACGCGCGGCAGCGGCGCGCCTGGCTCGGGATGCGTCTGCCAGACCCACAGAATCCGATCATCACCGCTGATGCCGAAGGTGGGCGCGCTCACGGCGCGTCCCGCAGCGCCCAGCGCGGCTGCGGCGGCGATGGCGAGCGGCGCACCTGCCAGCCATCGAGCGCGCGCTTCCATGGGCTACTCCCGTGGCGGGGCCGGATCCATCAGAATCATATCCCGGAAGTGCTTGCCGCGCTCATGGGGAGCGACAAAGGCCGGAGAGTCCGCGGTCAGCCTGGGCTCCATCCGCCAGCGCGCGGCGCGAAAATCCAGCACGCCGCCTTCCAGTGGCCATTCGATGTGCACGTGGTGCGGCAGGAGCGGGCCGCCGGGGCGGATGGCGCGATAATCTTCAAGCCGCGAATCCATATGCACACGTCCCAGCCGGTCGCGGAAGATGATCCGGCTGACCAGGCGCGGCTCGCGGCGCTGCAGCCAATACTCTTTGTTGAGGACTGGGCGGCCGGAGGCATCAGTCTGGACGAATAGCAATTGCTGGACGTCGGCTTCGGCGCGCTGCATCAGTCCGGACTTCTCGCCGACGGGCAGCGGATTCAGCCCGAGCGCCTCCACAAGCTGGTCGGGCCGGAACGACAGGCCCAGTTGTTGCGGGTCGCGGATCGCCGCGTGATGACCCCAGCGGTAGGTATCCTCGCCACGGGCGATGTGCAGCCAGTATACCTCGTCATTGGACCCGAACAGCACTACCGTGTTCCCGAGTTCCTGAACATCGAGGCGCACGTGCTTCGGCGGGATGACGGAAAGTAGCGCATCGAATCCCACGCCGATACTATGTGAGCGTCCAGACGAGTCGCGGAATCGGCCGGTTACTTTCCCCGAGGCCGTGAGCCCGCTGCCGAGCGTCTCCAGGTTCCGGTTGATAATCGAAACCGATTCCGCCACCGAAATAACCGGTTTCACGCCCCGTCCGCCGTCCTGACATCCGGCACAGAACAAGAGTAGGCCGGCGGATATTAGCGAGTAGCGAGTGAGTGCTGCGTGTTGAGGGATTGCGCCTGAACCCTGAACCCTGAACTCCGCCACGGCGGATCTTCGACCTGAACCCTGAACCCTGGTATCGCTCGTCATTCCACCAAGCTCCCGCCCTCGCCAAAGATCGGCGCGGCCTCATCGTCAAACGTGCCCGCGTCCCCGCTCAGAATCACGCCGAGTTGCTGGCTGACGGCCGTCACCTGATCATCGGTAAGCCGCGGGTTCACCACCCGCTGCAGCGCGCCGTCCTTCAGTCGCATCATCCAGACTTCCGTGTCATCTTCGCCGCGTGCGGTGTCTTCGTACTTCAGCAGCCGTTTCCGCAACAGGATCAGTGCCAGCACAAACCGCAGGTGAACACGCAACGGCTCGGTCTCCGCGCCCAGCCTTTCAAAGAAGTTGATAAGGATATCGTCGTCTACCAACAGTTTGCGCTTGTGGGTCTTGACGGCCACGCGCGATTTGAAATGGCAGAACGAGCCGGCCGGCGGCCCGCTCCAGGCTTCGAGGCTGTAGTCGGCGCGGCGGAAGCCCTCGCCCTCCTCGAAGAGCACCGCGTAGAAGGCTTCGCCCTCGGCGAGTTCGCGGCCGGTAACGTGGCAGCGGCCGCTGGGGCGCGCAATCTCGTAGGCGTCCATCGCCGGATTGGAAGCGTGACCCGCGTTGGCGTCAAGCGCTGGCGCCGGGTGACATCCAGCGCGCGGCCGGTTACATCTGTGGCGTGCCGCCGCGCCGACTGCTTTACGTGATCACCGACCTCCAGCGGGGTGGCGTGCCGCTGCATCTGTACCGACTGGCGCGGCACGTCCGCGAGCACGGCTTTGAGCCGCGAGTGGTGTCGCTTGCGCCGCCCGGGCCGGTATCGGCCATGCTTGAAGAGGCGGGGATCGCGACGGCGGCCTGCGAGGCACGCGGCGCCTGGGACGCGCGTGCCGTACTCCGCCTAGGCCGGCACATCGCCGCGTTCGCACCGGAGCTGATCCACTCCTTCTTGTTTCATGCCAATGTGGCGGCGGGCCTGGCCGCGCGCCAGGCCGGCTTCGATCGGGCCCGCGTCATCAGTGAGATTCAGACTGTCGAGATCGAGCGCCGCTGGCACCTGGTGGTCGAGCGATTCACCTACCGCCTCTGCCGCGTGATCGTGGGTAACTCGCCTTCGGTCATCGAGCACCTGCGGGTAGCCGCCCGTGTCCCGAACGAGTATCTGCACCTGATAATGGGGGGCGTCGATGCGGCGGCGATCCGATCGGCCACGCCGCTGTCCAAGACGGCGCTGGGCCTCCCACCGAATGATCCGGTGGTCATGTGGGTCGGGCGGATGGACCCGGTGAAGGGCTTGGACGAGTTGATCGCCGCGATGGTACGGGTCCGCGCCCATACGGCCTGTCGTTTGGTGTTGGTTGGTGATGGGCCGTATCGCGAACATATCGAGCGAGCCGCCCGCCGCGGCGGGTTGGCCGACGCGGTGCTGTTTCTCGGGAGTCGTGGCGATGTTTCCCAACTTCTCCCTTTGGCTGACGTGTTTGCGTTTCCCTCCCGGACGGAAGGTCTGCCCAACGCGCTGCTGGAGGCGCTGGCTGCCGGATGCCCGATCGTGACGACGGACGTGCCGGGTTGCCGCGATATCATCCGCCACGAGGTCACCGGGTTGCTCGTACCGCGCGGCGATGTGCGGCGGCTCTCGGATGCGATCGCGAAGCTCTTGGTGGACCGAAGGTTGGGACAATCCTTAGGGCAGGCGGCCGCGCTCGACGCCGTCGAACGCTTCTCGTTGAATCGCATGCTGTCTCAGTACGTCGAGCTTTATCGCCAGAGCTGCTCCTGATCGCGCGCGTGGGTTGAAATCCCCAGACGAACGCACGCCGGTCTTCCTTCGAGCATCTATCCCAGTTTCACCTATCTGCCCAGTTAGCGCTATCGAGCGCGCCATGCTTGCGGCTTCGGTGGTCCTATAAATATCGCGGAATTTTTTTCACGGAAAAAGCTTGCGTGGTGGTGATGAGCGGTTATAATTCCCATCGGCTCACACAAATTCCCAAACGAGCAGCGCCGTGTGAGCCGCTTCTCGAATGTTCATCGGCACGTATGAAAGAGCTCTCGACGAGAAGAACCGGTTGCAAGTTCCGGCCCCACTGCGGGCAGGCGTCGCAACCGGTTGCACGTGCGACGTCTTCATACTCGGTCCCGGGCCCGGAGAAGAGACGCTCGCGTTGTACACCGAAGACTGGTTCAACGCGCGCTCCGCGGATGTCCTGTCAGCCGGGATCAGCGACGCCGACTACGTCGACTTCATGGAATACTTTTACTCGCAGGTCGTGCGGGTGGAGTTGGACAAGCAGGGCCGGCTGGTGTTGCCCGAAGCGCTGCACGCACACATCGGGCTGGCCAAAGAAGTTGTCCTCTCCGGATCGGGCCAGTGGATCACCGTACGGTCGAAGGAAAAATATCGCGACTTCGTCACCCGCTCCAGCGCGCAGCGGCTCGGCGCCAGACAGCGGTTCTTCCGCAATGGCGCCGCCAAGAGCGTACCCGGCGTGCCAAGTGGTTCGACGAATCCGCCCTCAGAGTCAGAGCCGCGGACGTAAGTGCGCGGCCGGGCTGGTGCGAGAACGGATTCTCGCACTAGCCGCAGTGTGAGCGCTGGCGCGGCGCTCGCGAGCTGATTGATGGGAGAAGCATCGTACGCGGCTCCGGCAACTCAGAGCCTCAGCGCGTCTGAAAGTCTCTGAGTTGTCCGGAGCCTGAGGAGCCTGCCGTTCCCTAACGCTGCAGGGAACCCCATCGCGCTCCCGCGCGATGGGGTTCCCCCCTTGGCCCCTGCCCCGGGGCGAAACGGATGTCGCTTCGCGGCGGGGGCCGGCTTTTTCGCGGCGTGACGGCGAGGAGCGGCGCGCAGGCCGGCGTGTGGCCAGCCGTTGTGAGTGGAAGAGCGGACCGGGCGAGGGGTCCCCAACGCCGATGACCTCGGCGTTGGGGTTCCCGACCAGGCGCGCACGGAAGCCGAGGCGTCCCGGTCCGGCGAACGGTGGCGGTGAGTCTCATGCAGCACGAGCAAAAGGCGCGGTTGGTTGCGCGGATGCGGCGAAGTCTGAACGCTGACGGAACGGCGTTTGATCGCGGCGCGATTCCTGCGGCCTGGGTCGCGGAATTGCACGCACGTATCCGCCGAATTCGCCGACGGGCGTGGGGAGATCCCGGTCGCGATCCCTCGCGACTGGGGATTCCCTTCAGCTTCGCCGTCGCTCTCTCGCGCCATGTGCACGTATTGCGGGACTCCGCCGCCACCGAACGCGCTGGGCTGCGCGGCGCCGCCAAGGACGGCCGGCCCGCCTCCCCAGTCTAATTGTGGAAGTGTCGGATGGGCAAAGAGTAGCTTGTCTCGCCGGGTGCGCAGCGCCCTGTTAGGGTAGGGCGCATGGCGGAAACTCCCGGCGGACATATTCCGGTGCTGCCGGGGCAGGTGCTTGGCCTGCTGGCACCGGCGCCGGGAGCGGTGGTGCTGGATGTCACCATCGGCTTGGCCGGACATGCGGTGCTGCTGGCGGAAGCCATCGGACCGACCGGCCTGCTGATTGGACTGGATGTCGACGAAAGCAATCTGGCGCAGGCCCGCGCCCGGTTGGCGCGCGTGCCGCCGCGCGTCGAATTGCGGCGACTGAACTACGCGGAACTTGGTGCGGTCCTGCCCGAATTGGCGCCGCAGGGCGTGGACGTGATTCTGGCGGACCTGGGCGTCAGTTCCACGCAGCTCGAGGATCCCGCGCGCGGATTTTCGTTCTCAAGAGACGGACCCCTGGACATGCGCATGGATCGGCGATTGTCCACCACGGCCGCGGACCTGGTGAACCGTCTGCGGGAGGAAGAGCTTGCGGACCTGATCTACGGCTACGGTCAGGAGCATTTCAGCCGCCGCATCGCGCGGCGCATCTGCGAAGGCCGCCGCAATCAGCGCATCACGACCACGGCGCGGCTGGCGGAACTGGTGAGTGAAGCCCTGGGCGTCGATCCGCGCTCGCGCCGCAGCAAGATTCACCCGGCCACCCGCACCTTTCAGGCGCTGCGCATCGCCGTCAACAATGAATTGGCCGATCTCGAAACCCTGCTGGCCAAGGCCCCCGATTGCTTGCGGACCGGCGGCCGGATCGGCGTCATCAGCTTTCACAGTCTGGAGGATCGCCGGGTCAAGCGCGATTTCCTGGACCGGCGCCAGAGGGGGATCTACGAGATACTGACGAAGCGGCCGGTCGTGGCCGAGCCTGAGGAACGCGCGGCGAACCCGCGGGCGCGCAGCGCCAAGTTCCGCGCCGCGCAGCGCCTGGCCGCCGCATCGAGTGAAGAGCCAACGGAAGTGGTCCGATAGTATTCAACGGAAAAGCTCGCGGCCAGACGCGACGCCGCGAGCGGGAGTGACGGACCATGGATGGGTCGCCGGAGCCCACCAACGCAGTACAAGGAGGTACAGCCAACGTGGCGCGGGAAACGAAGATCGGGCTGGTGGTCGGGCTGGGTTTCATCGTCTGTTTCGCCATCATTCTGTCCAACCGCGGCGCGGCGCACACGCCGAACGTCACGTACCTGTACCGCCCCGACCTGGACGTAACCCGTTCGCCGGCGCCGGCGACCGCCGCCGAACCGGAGCGGCGCGCACGAGCCTTGGCAAGCAACTCGCCGAGTCGCGAGCGCGAACCCAGCGCCAACCGACGTGCGGAGGAGCGGCCGGCGCGAAATCCGGAAGTCGGTAGCGCGCCGCCGATGACCCGCGGAACGGACCTGCGTTCCGACCCCTCGCGCGCCGCCGCCGCGCCGTCCGAGACGTCGATGTCCGCCTCGGCCAACCCGCAGCCGGAAACCTCCGGCCCGCTCGCGCTGCGGAACGCACCGCTCGCGGAGCTGAACCCCGCGGCGCGTACGTCGGGCGATCCAGCCCCGGCTCTGGCGGCGAAAGAGAGCAGCCCGATCAGCGGGTGCAAGCACACGGTCGCCCGCGGCGACACCCTGTGGAAGATCGCGGAAACCTATTACGGCGCGCGATCCAGCCAAATTGTCGACGCAATCTTCGAGGCCAATCGCGGCACGCTCAGCGGACCCGAGCGGCTGGTGCTCGGCCAGGAGTTGGTCTTGCCGGTGCTCAGTGGTTTCCAGCCGCCGGCGCTGCGGCAAACGGCGACGATCGAGACCAGTTCGCCGCCCGCTGAGATCGTTCCGAGCGCCACCGAGACGCAAAAGCCGCCAGGCGCCAAGCCGCCCAAGACCATCCGCAATCGGACGGAAATGCCGCGCATGCGCTTGTACGAGGTCAAGCCCGGCGACCGTTATGCCTCGATTGCGCAGTCGCAGTTGGGCGACCGGAATCGCTGGAAAGAGATTTACGAATTGAACAAGGATCAGATTCCCGATCCGACGAAGATTCGGACCGGAACCAAGATCCGCTTGCCGGATCATGAGGGCTGATGCCGGCGGATATCATGGAATGACGATCGGTCGGGCGGTCGCGCTGCTGCTGGTTCTGGGGGCGCTGGCGCTGTGCGTGGTGCAGCTCCGCTCTGAGCGGGTGCGGTGCGCGGCGCGCGTGGCCGACCTGCGCAGCGAGCGGCTGCGCATGCGCCGCGAATCGTGGGCGCTCCAGATGGAGATCGCGCGGCTGCGGACGCCCGATCAAATCCGCGAGTGCATCGAGCGTTACGACCTGCAGGTATTGCTGCCGCATCCGCCGCTGAGCCGCGCGCGCTCCGCGGCTTTGGCTGAATCGCGATGAGTGCCATTAGCGCCGCTGAACTTGTCATCGCCCGCGGCGCGCGGCGCCAGACGCGGGTGGCCGTGATCACGTTGGCCGGCGTGCTGGCCACGCTGACCGCACTGGGCGCGCGCCTGATCTACATCAATCAAGTGCTGGCTCCGCGCTTCGTGGGGCTGGCGCAATCCCAGCAGGACGCCCACACGGTCATCCCTGCGCGGCGCGGCCAAATTTTCGATGCGCGCGGGCGCGTGATCGCCGGCAGCGAGATGCTGCCCACGGTGTTCGTTGACCCGTCGCAGATCGAGCATCCCGACGAAGTGGCCGCCGCGCTGGCGCCGGTTCTGGGCATGGATGCCGGAGAGCTCGAAGATCGCATCCGGCAGCGGTCCGACCGCTCGTACTGCCCGTTGAAGCGCGAGGTGCCGGCCGCCGAAGCGCAGGTCGTCAGGGAGTTGCGACTGCGCGGTGTGGGCGTGGGCGATGCTTCGTGCCGGCGCTATCCCATGGGCCGGCTGATGTCGCAGACGATCGGCTTCGTCGGACGCGACGGCGACGGCCTGGAAGGTCTCGAACTGGCCTACGACGCTTTTCTCCGCGGGCGCGACGGTCAGCGCGTCACCATTCGTGACGCTCAGCGGCGCATTCTGGCGGATCAGGACGGTGCGACGGCCGAACCGGTCGACGGCGGGCACCTCGTGCTGACCCTCGACGCCGTCATCCAGGATCTGGTCGAACAGGAACTCGCCCACGCCGTCAGCTCCGTCGACGCGGAATTCGGCATGTCGGTGGTGATGGCGCCGCGCACCGGCGAGATTCTGGCGCTGGCGACCTGGCCGACTTATCACCCTACCGAGCTGGAGGCCTCGCCGCCGCAATACCGCCGCAACCGGACCGTGACCGACGCGTTTGAGCCCGGCAGCGTGTTCAAGCCGTTTGTGATGTCGGGAGCGCTGACGCGGCGGGTCGTCAGCCCGGCCGAGCTGATCGACTGTCACAACGGCTCATTTTTCTTCGGCAGGCGCCTGATTCACGATACCAAACCGTCGGGCGCCCTGACGCCGGAGGGGATCATCGCGCGCAGCAGCAACATCGGGATGGGTATCATCGGCACGCGGATGGGCAACCCGGCGCTGCATGATATCATCACCCGGTTCGGGTTCGGCGTCCCGACGGGCGTCGGTTTCCCAGGCGAGAGCCCGGGGCTGGCGCTGCCGCTGAAGGAGTGGAACGTTTATTCCACCACGTCGGTGCCGATGGGACACGAGACGATGGTCACGCCGCTGCAGCTCGCGACGGCCATGTGCGCGCTGTGCAACGACGGGGTGCTGCTGCGGCCCAGATTGGTCAAGGCGCTGCTGAACGCCGACGGCACGGTCAAGCAGTCGTTTGATGAGCCGCGGGTCCTGCGACAGGTTGTGCCAACCGAAATCGCCCATTGGATCGTGCAGAAGGCCATGGTGGCCGTCGTGGCCGAATCGGCCCACACCGATTCGCTGCTGGGGGAATATCGGATCGCCGGCAAGACGGGCACCGCGCAAGTGCCGTATCCCCATCGGCGCGGTTACCAGCCGGAGGCGTATCTCAGCTCGTTCATGGGCACGGCGCCGGCGGATCATCCGCAGGTGGTCGCGCTGGTGATGATCTATAAGCCGAACCCGCGCAAAGGATATTACGGCCGGGTCGTGTCCTTGCCGGCCGTCAGGGACATTCTGGTCGGCAGCCTCGGTTACTTACAGGTTTCGCTGGACCCGGCGGCGTTGGAGGCCGTGGCGCGCGCCTCTGAATGAAGGAATTTGCTGCCGGCGCGGGTCCGCGGTAAACTGACAAGTCACGGAAGGATCACAATGTCAGTACGAGCATGGACGCTCCGGAGCCTGGTTGCCTCGGCCGAGCTGCGCGGGGTCGATCCGGCACGGCTGCCCGATATTCCCATTGAACACATCTGCGAGGATTCGCGCGCGGTGCGTCGCGGATCGTGCTTTGTCGCGGTGCGCGGCACGCACTCGGACGGGCATGCCTTCATAAACCACGCCATCGCGTCCGGCGCGTCGGCGATTATTGTCTCACGCAGCGGCGCAGAGAGCGCAGCGGTGGGCGCTCATGCTGCGGTGTCTGCGATCGGTGCGCCGGTGCGCGAGCCCGTTCTCGTCGAGGTCGACGACACGCGCGCGGCGCTGTCGCAACTTGCTGCAACATTCTGGGGCGTGGTCGAGGCGACGCGCAGCGGGCGATTGCGGCTCATCGGCGTGACCGGCACGAACGGCAAGAGCACCACCTGCTGCCTGATCCAGTCCATCCTGAAGGCGGCCGGACACCCGACCGCGCTGCTGGGCACGATCCGCTACGATCTGATCGGTGAGGCCGTCGCCGCCGATTGGACGACGCCGCCCGCGACGGTCTTATGCGAATCCTTGGCGCGCGCCGTACGGTTTGGCGCTACGCACGCCGTTATGGAAGTCTCCAGTCATGCGCTCGATCAGGAACGTTGCGATGGCCTGACGTTCACGGCCGGCGTGTTCACCAATTTGACCGGCGACCATCTCGATTATCACCACGACGCCGAGAGCTATCTGCGCGCTAAGAAACGCCTGTTCGATTGCCTGCCCGGAACCGCCGTGGCGGTCGTGAACGGCGAGGACTCCGCCAGCATGCGGTTGGTCGAAAACTGTGCGGCGCGCTTGATCCGCTACGGATTGCAGGCTGGCGCCCTGAACGTCACTGCACGTGGTTTGGGGGTGAGCACGTCAGGAACCGAATACCAATTGCATCTTGTGAGTGGCGTGACGCCGGTCCACAGTGCGTTGATCGGCCGGCACAACGTGATGAATACCCTGGCCGCGGCCGCGAGCGCCGAGGCGCTGGGCGCGTCGCCCGAGCAGATTCGCGCCGGACTGGAAGCGGTCCGCGTCGTACCCGGTCGGCTCCAGCGCGTGGAAACGAATGGGGCGGGCTTCAGCGTGCTGGTGGATTACGCCCACACCGACGATGCCCTGGTCAACGTGCTTTCGGTTCTGCGGCCTTTGACGCGGGGACGATTGATCTGCGTCTTCGGCTGCGGCGGCGATCGCGACCGCACGAAGCGCCCACGCATGGCTGCGGCGGTCGAGCGCTTTGCGGATATCGCCGTGCTCACGAGTGACAACCCGCGCACCGAGGACCCGGCGGCGATCATCGAGGAGGTGCGGGCCGGATTCGGACGGCCGGGGGAGGGACGTGCCTGCCGCATCGAAATTGATGTCGACCGGCGTTCGGCGATTCAGCGGGCGCTGGCGTCCGCCGCACCCGGCGACACCGTGCTGATCGCCGGCAAGGGCCACGAGGACTATCAGATTATCGGCAGGCAGAAGTTTCATTTCGATGATGTTGAGGTGGCGACGGCGTACGTGGGACACATGGCAAGTGCCGCCAGTCCGAGCATGCGTCGGCTGGGGACCCATGCTACGTAGGCTGAGCAGGGGAATGAAATTGTGATCGCGGTGGAACTGGACGAAGTGGTGCGGGTAATCGGCGGGCACGTCACCCGCCCGTTAGCCGGGATTACGGTACGCGGCGTCAGCATCGACTCGCGCCAGATCAATCCCGGAGATTTGTTTTTCGCGATTCGCGGCGAACGCTTCGACGGCCATGACTTCGTCGGCGCGGCTTTGGAGAACGGTGCCTATGCGGCCGTCGTCGCGGACACCGGGTCAGAACCCCCCACGCCAGTGGGGGGTGACGTGGCGGGCGTTAACGTGTGCGCAAGTCACTCCGCCTCCGCCGCCGCGGATCTGCGACTTGCGGGCGGGGTCCTGGTTCGTGTCCCCGACACAGTGGCGGCGCTTGGCAAGCTGGCTGCGTTCCATCGGACGCTGCTGCCGGCTGACCTGATCGCCGTCACAGGCAGCAACGGGAAGACCACGACTAAGGCGATGATCCAGCATGTGCTCGCGACGCGGCTGCACGGGCGCTCGGCAATCAAGAGCTTCAATAACAATATCGGCGTACCTTTGACGCTGCTGTCGGCCGATGCCAAAGACGAGTTCGTGATCTGCGAGATCGGCAGCAACGCCCCGGGCGAGGTAGCCGCTCTGGGTGAAATCATTGGTCCGAACATCGCCGTAGTCACATCGATCGGCGCGGCGCACCTGGAGAAGCTCGGCGGGATCGAGGGCGTGGCGCGCGAAAAGCTGTCACTGCTGGAGAAGGTCCGGCCGGGCGGGTTGGGTGTGGTGAACATCGATCACCCGCTCGTGCGCCCCATTCTGGACTTCATGCAGCGGCGCAAAGTCGCAGATCCGCCGTGGCGGGATCCGTCAGATGGCGAGACACATGCCTGCACGCTGGTGACTACCGGCACGAGCGCGGGCGCGGATATCCGTGTCACCGATATCGAAGCCAGTCTGGCCGGCACCACCTTTCGGATCAACCAGCGCTTCTGCGTGCAGCTTCAGATCTGCGGCGCGCATCACGCATTGAATGCGGCGTGCGCTTTTGCGGTGTGCCGGCGGCTGAACCTGGAGCCGGAGGAGATCATCGCGGCGCTGGCGACATTCGAGCCGGTTGCGATGCGCTTGAATGTCGAACGGGTCGGCGACGTGACGCTGATCGACGATTGCTATAATGCCAACCCGACCAGCATGGCCGCGGCTCTCGACCTGCTGGCGACGGTTCGCGGCGGCCGACGGGTCGCCGTGCTTGGCGACATGCTCGAACTCGGGCCGGACGCGCATCGTTATCATCAGGAGCTGGGACGGCTCGCAGCCGCGGCCGGAATCGAGTTAATCATCGCGGTGGGGGCGATGCGGCTGTCGCTAATGGCCGGCGCGGAAGAGAGCGGCGCAGATGCGGCCGTGGTGGCATTCAAAGACAGCGAGGTGGCCGCGGGTGAAATTTCAGCCTACGTGCGGCCGGCCGATACGGTGCTGGTGAAAGCGTCCCGGGCCATCAAGCTCGAGCGTGTCACGGGTGCAATTCGCGAGTCCGCTGCACGAATGCCGCGTGCCCTCTCGGTCTCAGCATAAGGCCTGATGCGCCGCCAGCCGCTGTTTTGAACCGCCAAGACGCCAAGGGCGCCAACAGAAGAACGCGCCAGGTTCGACGTTCTCTCTTGGCGATCCCGCCACGGCGGATCTTCGACTTGGCGTCTTGGCGGTTCTTAGGAATCTGTCTTGGGGGTTCTCGAGCGCGGCGCAGTTCTGACGAACGGCGCCGCCTCTCCAGAGTGGCGACTTGCTCTATTACCTTTTTCATTCCCTCGTCTCGGGCGAGCATTACGCCTATGAAAACCCGCTCTTCCGGGGCGTGCTGGCCGGGTTGTTCTGTTTTCTGCTCATTTTGCTGAGCGGACCGTGGGTGATCCGGCAACTGGTCAAGCTGAAGCTGGGCGATCGACCGGAATTCGACCACGCTTCCTTGAACGAATTGATGAAGAGCAAGGCCGACGTGCCGACCATGGGGGGGATCCTGATCGTCGCGGCGGTCGTGCTGGGCGTGCTGCTGTTCGCCGACGTCGCCAGCTTCTATGTCTTCATGGGGCTGCTGACGCTGGTCTGGCTGGCGGCCGTCGGCTGGGTGGATGACTGGTTCAAGCTCACGCGCGCGCGGCGGCCGGGGATCCGGGACTCGCTAGGGCCGTCCGGCCCGCGCGTGTCCCGGAGGAGCACGCGCGACGGATTGAAGAGCTATGAAAAGCTGCTCTTCCAGGTGGGACTGGCGGTCGTCCTCAGCATCTTCATTTACGATCACGGTAAGTTTAACTACGCGCAGGGCGTCCTAGCGGACCGTTCTTCGCTGCCCCTGGACTCGCTAGGGCCGTCCGGCCCGCGCGTGTCCAGGGTGCCCGCCTACCAGGTCCTGAGCGTGCCGTTCTACAAATATGGGCTGAGGCTGGGGACCGGAAGTTTTCTGATCGTTACCGTCCTGGTCATGACCGGGACCAGCAACGCCGTGAATCTGACGGATGGCCTGGATGGCTTGGCGGCCGGC
>DASXUA010000049.1:0-2701 GCA_036505095.1 Phycisphaerae bacterium | reverse complement strand
ACCCAGGGCGATCGATTCGCGCGCACCGGCGCCCTGCGCGCGGAAGATGCCGGCGGCGATCAGGCCCGTCAGCAGCATCTGCAGCGTGCCGCCGCCCAGGCCAATGGCGCCCAGGTTGCGCAGCCGCAACCAGGAGAACTCCAGTCCGATGGTGAACAGCAGCAAGGCGACGCCGAGTTCCGCCATGACGGGTACGGCCTCGCGATTGCTCATCAGGTTAAGGGCTCCGGGGCCCAGCAGTGTCCCGGCCGCGAGGTAACCCAGAATCGCACTTTGCCGTAGACGCTCGAAGAGCACCCCCAATGCAAGGGCAACTGCCAGCAGGATGACGATTTCGAAGACTGTGTCCCAAAGTTCCATGTTAGAATACACGCGCCCGCGACCGCGTGGCACGATAGCGTGGGCATGGCTATCCGCAAACGGTGAGAACCAGAATGATCCGAGTTTGTCTGAGCCTGTTGCTGGTAGGCCCGAGCATCCTGAGCGGAGCGCCACCGGCGAATCCGGACTTCGAGGAGGGCGAAGTCGGACAGGTGCCGACGGGATGGTTCGCACCGCTCGGTGCGCGCGCGGGCTATCGCGTCGAATTGGTCGAAGATTCGCCGCGCAGCGGAAAGCGCTGCGTGCGCATCGTCAGCGAGGATCAAACCACGGCGCCATTCGGAAATGTGATGCAGAGCTTCGCGGCGGCCGAGTATCGCGGCCAACGGGTGCGCTTCCGCGCGGCCGTTAAGTTTGAAGGTGCAGCCGCAGATGGACGGGCGCAGCTCTGGCTGCGCGTCGATCGCCCTGACGAGCAGAGGGGCTTCTTTGACAACATGGGCGATCGGCCAATCACGGACGCCACGTGGCGCGATTACGAGATCATGGGCGATGTGGCCAAGGATGCCGAGACGATCAATCTCGGCTGCATGCTGATCGGGCGCGGGCGCACGTGGTTGGACGCGGTCTCGTTTGAAGCGATCGGCGAGGTCGGAGCGGGCCAGGAGCCGCCCCACCCTCTGGAAGGACGGGCGCTCGAGAATTTGGTCGCGTTCACGCGCTTGCTCGGATATGTGCGGCATTTTCATCCGAGTGATGAGGCGGCCGCCGCGGATTGGGACGCCTTCGCGATCGCCGGAGTGCGTGCCGTCGAGAGCGCAGCCGGTCCCGCGGAGTTGGCGACGATCCTCCAGGAACTCTTCGCGCCGGTCGCCCCAACCATTCGAGTCTTCGAAAGCACGGAGCACCCGGCGATTCCGGATGCGCTGTCCCCGCCAGACGGGGCCATCGACTTGCAGATTACGATGTGGAAGCACTCGGGTTTCGGCGGGACATCACCGAGTCCGATCTATCGCAGTCGCCGCGCGCGGTGGACCAACCACGACGGGAAGCTGCCTGGTGATTGGCGGCGCCCGTCCGAGCCGTTGCTGGCCGAACTGTGCGGTGGGGTGAGTTGCCTCGTCCCGCTGGCACTCCTGGCGGATGATCGGGGCACTCTGCCGCACCCCAACACAACGAGCCGTCTGATTGCATCGCCGCTGCCGGCTGGGTTTACACCATCGGGCAACGATCGCACAACGCGCTTGGCCGCGGTGGCGCTGTGCTGGAATGTCTTGCAGCATTTCTATCCATATTTTGATGTCGTCGCGACCGATTGGCGCGGCGCGCTGCGCGAGGCGCTGAGCCGCGCCGCCACGGATGCCGACGAACGCGCGTTTTTGGCCACCTTGCGGAGGCTGATCGCGCATTTGCACGACGGACATGGCTTCGTGGGTCACGGCAGCGATGACGCGCAGTTCGCGCCCGCGTTCTTGTGGGATTGGATTGAGGGGCGGCTGATCGTGACGCATGTCGACGCGGCCGGTGCGGGGGACCTGAGGCCCGGCGATATCGTCCGCACCGTGAACGGGCGACCGGCCGCACAAGCGCTGGCCGAAGCCGGCGAACTGGTTTCGGCCGCCACCGATCAATTCCGCCGTTGGCGAGCACTGGACGCGCTGCTGGCGGGCCCGCGCCGCTCCGGGTTGACGCTTGAAATCGAGCCATGCCATGCGGGCGAGACTCCCACCGAGCCATCGGCGATCACCATGTTGCGGACGGCGGTGCGTGGCAGCATCAAAGAGCCGCGAACCGCAAAGGTCGGCGAAATCAAACCCGGTATCTGGTATCTGGACCTCGATCGCATTGACGATAACGATTTCCGCAAGGCGCTGCCGGAACTCGAAAAGGCGCGTGGCTTGGTGTTCGATCTGCGCGGTTATCCGAGCAGGCTATCCACGGTCGTGCTGGCGCATCTGATCGACGCACCGGTCACGTGCGCGCAATGGCATGTTCCGCAGGTCAGCCGGCCCGATCACGTGGACATGCAGTTTGCGTTCTCGAACTGGACCGTGGCCCCGGAAAAGCCGCGTCTGGACGCGAGGACGGCGTTCATCACGGACGGGCGGGCGATCAGCTATGCGGAGACTTACCTGGGAATCGTCGAGCATTACAACCTCGCCGAGATTGTCGGCGGGCCGACGGCCGGCACCAATGGCAACGTGAACACCATCAAGCTGCCGGGCAGTTACACGGTCGCGTTCACCGGGATGAAGGTGCTCAAGCACGATGGCGCGCAACATCACGGCGTCGGGATTCGGCCGACCGTGCCGGTCACGCGGACGATCAAGGGCGTCGCGGAGGGCAGAGACGAGTTGCTGGAAAAAGCAGCCGAAGTGGT
>DASXUA010000048.1:0-1895 GCA_036505095.1 Phycisphaerae bacterium | reverse complement strand
CGCGCTGGCGTGCTGTTTGCGAAACTGACGCCGGAGTTGAACCGCCAATTGCAGAATGAGGAACTCATCGTAAGCCAGCCGGCGCCGCGCGATCTGCACGTCATCGGCCTGCGTCGGTCGATGGTAGCGCTGGATGGCCGTCGCCCGCGGCGGAAGCTGCCGGGCGCGCCGCACTGTATCCGGCAGGAATTCGGGAAGCGCGTCGCCGACTTGCGCCAGCGCCCGGCGGATGAGCGCTGCGATCTGCCGGCTGGTCAGCCCGGCGCCGGCCGGATACACCGGCTCGAACGCGTCCATGTCGTGCTCGAACGGGTCACGATCCGGGTCGATGAACTCGAGGCGCGGATTGACGAACTGCGCCTCATCGCGATACATCTCGACCGTGCCGCTCACGCGTACGGTCTGACCACGGCCGAGGCGCTGCTCCATGTACGGCGCGTTGAACCAGCGAACGCGGATTCGCCCGGTGGCATCTACCACGTGCGCCACAACCGCCCGCCCAGGACCGCCGCTCCGCACGCCGGTAATGGCCCCGATGATGGTGGCTTTTTCACCCAACCGCAGGGCACCGATGGGCACGGACTTCGGCGTCAACTCGTAGCGAAACGGAAAGTGCTCGATCAGATCGCCGACCGTCTGAACGCCCAGCGCGCCGAACGCCTGCGCGCGGGCCGGTCCCACGCCAGTCAGGAATTGCACCGGCGTATCCAGCCCCAGCGTAGCACCGCCGTTGTGGTGCGGGCCTCTGGCCTGCACGTGGACTGCATTGTGGTGCGGGCCTTTGGCCTGCACCCCGGGTGGCATGGCCTCAGCACGGCCGTATCGTGCTGTGGCCATGTCGACTGCACTCGCGCCCTGCGCGCGAGCCACGCGGGGTGCCTGGGCGGGCCCGGGCTGGCGCAGCGGTTTCCGTAGCGCCCCAGGTCCGGTCAGGGAATGACCAGTTCCTGGCCCACTCTGAGCTTGTCGGCGGTGACGTTGTTGGCCTTGGCGATATCTTTCCAACGCTTGCCGTCGTTGTAGTACTTGCGGGCGATGCTGTAGAGCGTCTCGCCCTTGGCCACCGTGTGCATCGTGGCGCCGCCGGTCGTCGTGTGCGCCGCATGGCCGGAAGTCGGGGCCGCTGACGCCAGCGTCGGACTCTGGTACGCCGAGCCCGATGCCTCCGCACCGCCCGTCATCGTACCCGCGGCCGGGTCACTGGCGAAGTAGTCCGACTTCGGCTCGCTGGCCATGGGTACCGGGGCCGGTTGCATGTCCTGCTTGGGTTTGGCGTTATTGCAACCGACGACCGCCAGCGCTCCAAGCAAGCCAACAGACAATAACGTGAGGGTTGCGCTCCATCGCATGAGGTGACCTCCTGTCAGGAATGAACTGTTCAGACACCAGACGCAAGCCGCATCTTACTTCTTGCAGCCCGCTCGTCAAGGGGCTCGGCCCGATTCTCGATCGGCCGATGTGCCCAGATTTGTGGGCAACCGCCAAGACGCCAAGGTCGCCAAGAGTAGAGGAGGACCAGCGCACGGTCCGCGAAGCGGACCTAATCATCTTGGCGACCTTGGCGTCTTGGCGGTTTTATTACGGCGTCTTGGCGGTCGTCGGCCACTTCGCGCTCGCCCGAATTATTGGGCACAGCCTAATCGCCCGGGGCGTGCTCAATCGTGCGGCACGCCAGCATCTGAAGCGTCCCAAGCTGCACCGGTTGCGGCGCCGACCAAACCAGAAAGAACAATGCCTCGCGAACGAGCCGCTGCGCCGCGTCGCCCCGCAGGAATCCGCTTCCTTTGCTGATCGTCAGCAGCGCCATTGCCAGCCGCACCACGAGGTCATTGACCGCGACGCGGATTTCATCACCGGGGATTTCGAACTCCGGGTCGCTCAGTCGATCGGCCACC
>DASXUA010000047.1:0-15103 GCA_036505095.1 Phycisphaerae bacterium | reverse complement strand
TCAGCACCACCGGCGTGTGCGCGTCGAAACGGCGCAGATCCTCGAGCACGCGCAGACCCGACGCGCCCGGCATCCGGATGTCGGAGATGATCATGTCCACACTGAAAAGCCGGGCGTGGATCAGGGATGATCCCAGCAGGTCCAGGAGCTGGATGCCATTCTGGGCCTCGACCACGTCGTAGCCCGCCATCCGCAGCTCCCAGGCCAGAATGTGCCGCATCTCTCGATCATCCTCCGCCAACAGAATTCTGCGCGGTACCACAAACAACTCTCTCCAGTCCGCGTCAATATCCACCGCCGTAGCGGTCGACCCGGATGGCTCAGTAACCTCACCCAAATACATGATCAGCGGAGTCCCTTAAGATCCCGCGGCACCCACGTGCCGCGACGGCCGCTAACTTCATGTCGTGCCGCACAATCGCACGAAAGCAGAATGCGTGCCAGCCTGGATGAATACGGCTTATTCATCTTGAATGCCGCTTCGCGCTCGGTTTCCGCATCCGATCCAGCAATTCTCAAACCGCCCAGCGCGCGGCATTTCGCCCGCCGGGGCAAAATTCCCCAGCGCGACCGACAACAGGGGTTCTTCGCGTTCAAGCTGGTCTTACGCGTGCTCGTCCGACGCCTGTCCAGACACGTGTGCGTAGCGCTCCAGCTTGCGATACAGCGTCTTGCGATCCAGCCCCAGGATTTGGGCGGCCGTGGTCTTGTTGCCGTGGACAGCGTGCAAGACGCTGAGGATATAGCGGCGCTCGATCTGTTCCAGCGGCACCAGTTCGGCTGAATCGCGCACCAGCAGCACCGGCGGCCGCGAATAGCTGCGAATCTTCTCCGGCAGATCGTCCACGGTAAGCTGCTCGTAGCGCGTCAGCGCCACGGCGCGCTCGATGCAGTTCTGCAGCTCGCGCACGTTGCCCGGCCACTCGTAGGCCAGCAGCCTCTCCGCCGCCGCGCTCGAAAGGCCCTGCACGTGTTGGCCGCTGCGCTCGGCGTAGTGCCGGATGAAATGCTGCGCCAGCAGCAGAATGTCGTCGCCGCGCGCCCGCAGAGCCGGCAGCGGAATGTGGATGACGTTGATGCGGTAGAAGAGATCTTCGCGGAAGCGGCCCTCCTCGACCGCGCTCTCCAAGTCGCGATTGGTCGCAGCGATGATGCGCACGTCGATCGCCACTTCCTGATCGCCGCCGATGGGCCGCACGCTCCGCTCCTGCAGAGCCCGCAGCAACTTCGATTGCAGACCCGCCGGCATGTCCGCGATTTCATCCAGCAGCAGCGTGCCGCCGCCGGCCTGCACGAACAGCCCCTTGCGGTCAGCGCGGGCATCGGTGAACGCCCCGCGCTTGTGCCCGAACAATTCGCTTTCGAGCAGCAGCTCCGGAACGGCCGCGCAGTTCAGGGCGATAAACGGCCCTGCCGCGCGCCGGCTGCGCCGATGGATGGCGCGCGCGACCAGTTCCTTGCCGGTGCCGGTTTCCCCGGTCAGCAGCACCGACGCGTCGGACACCGCGACCCGTTCGATCAACTCCGTCAGCCGCTGCATGGGCGCGCTCTGACCGATCAGCGGCGAGCCGCCGGGTTCATCCCGCCCGGCGACGACTTCGCGCAGCCGTCGCACTTCCTCGCGCAATCCGCGGAACTGGACTGCCCGGTCCAGCGCCAGCGCCAACTCGTCGATATCGAAGGGTTTGGTGATGAAGTCGTACGCGCCGGCCCGAATGGCCGCCACCGCCGAATCCAGGCTGCCGAAGGCAGTGATGACGATCACCGGAACGTCCGGCCGGTTGGCCGTGATCCGCGCGCACAGTTCCAGCCCGTTCATGCCGCGCATGTTCAGGTCGGCCACTACGCTGTCGAAGTCCTCATCGCTCATCAGCGCCAGCGCGTCTTCGGCCGAAGTGCGCGCGGCTACCGCGAACTGGCGCTGCTGCAAGCCCGCCAGGAGCACGTCGCACATGCTCGGATCATCGTCGACTATCAGGACACGCCCGCGCATTTGTTCTTGGCGTCCTCGGCGTCTTGGCGGTTCACGTCGTCCAGCTCCGGCAGGTACACGGTAAAACAGCTCCCCGCGCCCACCTGGCTCTGCACATCGATCCAGCCGCCGTGTTCGCGGATGATACCGCGCGACACCGACAAGCCCAGCCCGGTCCCCTCGCCGACGTCCTTGGTGGTGAAGAAGGGCTCGAACAGGTGGCTCAAGTGCTCCGGCGGAATCCCGACGCCTTCGTCGCACACGCGTACAAACGCCAGGCGCGAGGCATGGGCCAGCGCTCCGCTGGCGGCCAGATCGGCCGGAGGGGGCGGTGCAAGCTGGTCCGTCGCCGTGGAGCCGACCTCCACGGTCAGCTTGCCGCCCTTCGGCATGGCTTGGATGCCATTCACGATCAGGTTCGAGAGCACCTGTTGAAACTGATCCGGGTCAACCGTGGCCGGGACGGCGGTCTCGCAGCCCAGCAGGTTCAGCGCCGCGCTGCGCTTGCGGGCGATGGTCTCAATCAGCGCCAGCGTGCGCTGCACCACCTGGCGTAGATCGATGGCCAGCTTCTGCGGCGGACGCGGCCGCGCGAAGTCCAGAAGCTGCCGGATGATCCGCGTCATCTGGTCCGATTGCTCCACAATCACGCGCGCGCTGGCGTTGACCGCTGATTCCTCCGCGAGTTCGCGCGCCTCGGCGTCGGGCTGCGCCGCCACGGTCAGCGCCTCGTTGATTCTCGAGCGCCCCCGTCCGTCGCTGGTTCGTATCGGCCCCGTTCCGTGACCGGCGGTATCGCTGGCGGCCTGCGCCACGATCATTTTCGCGCGGGCGCGCACGACGTTCAACGGCGTGCCTAATTCATGGGCGATGCCGGCCGCCAGTTTCCCCACGGTCAGCAGGCGGTCGGCGCGCCGCAATTGCTCCAGGCTCTGCGCCAATTGCGCGCACATCGCATTCAGAGCGCCGCCCAGTTCGGATAGTTCATCGTTCCGGGGCAGCGCGAGCTGCCCCGAAAAATCGCCGCCGCCGGCGCGCCGCGCCTTGTCCACGAGCTCGTGCACCGGTTGGCCCACCAGGCGGTATCCGAGCAGCATGGCCAGCCCGCCGCACAGCGCCACGATGATCGCCGTCGTCACCAGAATGCGCAGCAGCGTATTGCGCACATAGACCTTCTCATCGTCCAGCGATTCGGAAAGCTCCAGCAGGGCGCGATGGGCCCCGGCGTCGGTAGTAAGCCGGCTGCGGATCGGTTTCGACTCGCGGACCGACTCACGCGACAACGGCACATACGTATAGAGGCGCCCTTCGCCGCGATTGACCCACACCGCCACGTCCGAGTGCCCGTCCGGCCGTGCGGCCTCGAGCACCGCACGCGGCGCCTGGACCGCGAAGTCGCTGTGCGGCGGCGCGTCCAGCCACACCCAGCGAATCTTGATCTGATCGTGCGTCGCGTCGGCAATCTGAACGAACTGCAGCGCGCGCTTCTCGCCCTCGGTCTCCCACATCGACGCCGCCTCGCGCGCCAGCACGTGACCCAGCGTGCTGTGATCGTGCTGCATGTCGCTTTCGAACAGGTTGATCTCGCGCCGCGCCGTCAAGAACGCCGACAGCGCCAGCACCAGACACATGCCAGCCAGAAACGCAACCGTAAATTTGCGTGCCAGACGCATCGGGTGTCTCCGTTAGACAGTGATCGCCCCAAACCGTTGCCGCGCGCTTGAAAGGCGCGTCGGTTGGGGAGCGGAATGCTTCACGGCGCGCTGCCGAACGCTTGCTGGAATCCGGCGAAGTCAGCCAGGTCGAGGTCGGCGTCGGCGTCCGTGTCGAGCGGCAAGCAGGCCGCGGCCACGGTCGCGCCCGGCGCCGTCAAGCATGCCTGCCACTGCGCATAGTCATCCAGATCGACGTCGCCGTCGATATCCGCGTCGCCGAACACCTGCGGCAACGAGTCGATCACGACCTCAAAGTCGTCCAGATACCATCCCGGCCCGGTGTGCAGGTTGTTGGCCCACAAGCCAAAATCCAGCCGGACCGTCGATCCTGACCAAGCCGAAAGGTCAACTCCCTGACGACGCCAGTCATTGTGATTGTCCTGATATGGGTCGATCAGCGTGGCCAGAACATTCCCGTCCAAGTCAACCACATCCAGACGGGCATGATCGTAGCCGCCACCCTCTACGCCCAGCCAATCCGAGAAGCTCGCGTAAGCGAAATTTCCGCCATTCAGATCCAGCGGCGGCGAGCGCAGCCGGGCGCTCAGCGTGACGGCGCTGCTGCTGCCATTGAGATAATCACCGGTGAGATTCGTACCGAAAACACCGCTGCCGCTGGCGGCTGAGACGGGACCGGCGAAGTAAGCCGCAGCGCCGACCGCCCAACTGTCCTGCGGACCGTCGTGCGTCCAGCCCGGCGCGGTCGATTCGAAATCTTCAATCGCTACCACGCTCCCGCCGATGACGCCCGTCGTCGCAGCGCCCCACGAATACTGCTGCGCGGCATTTCCAGCGAACACCGCATAATGATGCGCACCGGGACCGCCCGCATGCGCGAAACTCGGCGCGCCGCCGACGTAGCGCACCGCCATGCCCGGCGCGACCACCTGCCCGGCGTGGTACTCCGCCCCGTCGCTCGGAACCCAGCCGATCGGCTGCCGCGCTTCGACCACCAGCGCGAACGCAAAGTCCTCGTTCGGGTTGGTCCATGTCAGCGCGATGCCCGCCGGTCCGTCCACGGCCGCAAGCTGCGTCACCGCGCCCGGCCAGGTGATCGAGCCCAGCGCCAGCGACATTTGCGCCGCCTGCACGGCCGCATTCACGTCGAGCAACCCGTAGCCGAACCAGCTACTGTGTCCCTCGACGGCCGATGCGGGCGAAACCGCCCGATCGATCGCCTGCGCCGTGTGCTGCATGATGCGGCGAATCTGACCGGCCGTCAGCGCCGGGTTCACCGACGCCACCAGCGCCACCGCGCCCGCCACCTGCGGCGCGGACGCGCTCGTGCCGCCAAATCCGAAGGTGTACTCATTTCCGGGATAAGTCGTCGTGATACTCAGCGTCCCGCCGCTCGACGGCGCGACCAACTCCAGCTCGGCTCCGAAGTTGCTGTAGACGGCCTTGTGATTCTGATTGGTCGATGCGCCGACCGCGATAACCTCCGGCATCGCCGCCAAGGCACTCTCGGTGCTGATCGGCGCCGCGTCGTTGGCGGCCGCGAAGATCACCGCGATCCCCTTGCCGCCGCGCGCATTCGTAACGGCGTTGTGGATGGCATCGCTCACCACGGCCGGCAGGTACGCCGGATCGCTGTACTTCCAACTATTCGTGTGCACGACCGCGCCGTAGTCATCAGCCAGCCCAAACGACTCAGCGATGCCGACGTCGCTGCCATAGCGCATCGCCAGCCAGCCCGCCAGCGGCGCCACGCCTCGAATGCCGATCGTGTTGGCCCGCCCGATCGCCAACCCGCTGACCGAAGTCCCGTGGGTACCGCCGGACGGATCCATGTCGCCCTCGGCGTAGTCGTAAGCGCCCACCAGCGCGGGCGCCAGATCCGGATGGCCGATATCCTCGCCGTTATCCAGCACGGCCACGGTCATCCCCGCCCCCATGCTGATGTCCCAGGCAGCCACCGCGTTGACGTCCGCCAGCGGCGTTCCGCCGCCCTGACCGGTGTTCTGCAAATGCCATTGTTGCGGAAACAGCGGGTCATCAATATCCAGTGGATCCTTCGGGGAAAAGAAGTCCGGCTGGCTGTAACGGACTTCGCCCCGCTGCTGCGCGGCGGCCGCCACCGCCAGCGAGTCGCGCTCCGCCGGCACCGAATACACATACACATCGGGCAAGCCGCGCACCGCGCGTCCCCCTGCCAGACCCAAATCTGTTGAAGCGCGCCCGCGCTGTGCGGCAGTGCTTCCTGGCTTGAACGCGATGACCACGTTGCCACTCTCGAACATCGGCGGCGCAGCGGGCGACAGCCGATAACCCGGCCGCACAGCCCGCACGCCCGCCACCTGCCGCAGTGCGCTGAGACCGTCCACCACACCGGGTCGCACCTGCACCCGCCGCGCATCGACCGGCAGGTCGAGCCGCGGATCCGTCAGCACGCTGGCGAATGGTTGAATCTGAGCGAGCACTCCGGCAAGCTGCGCCGGGTCGCTGACCACGAGAAACTCATCGTTGGAGCGGAGCAGCGGTTGTGCCCTGGTCGGATAAAACAGCAGCGGCACCTCGGAATTGCCGGCGGCCGCCGCATCTGCCCGCACGAAAGCGGATAGCGCGGCCGTCAGCACACTCGCGGCCAGGACCATGCATGAAGGTGCATGTCGCATGATTCCGAGGCGGCGCATCGTTTCCGCTAAGCGCTGGGCACGCATACGGACCGGATAGATCGGACGCCAAGTCATGCCTTCCCCCCGCGCGGGATTCGCTGCGCCGCGACACGACGCTGTGCCATTATAGCGCCTCGCTGGATGGCGTGGGCTTGGGGAAGTTACCCCTGTCCGATAAGCCGTGCTTAATCAGGCCGGAGCGACACAGCTCAGCTCGCATTCCTGGATTCATTTGCGAGGCCCGCGCCTGTTTCGTAGATTTTCAACGTATCGAACCCGTAATGCGCACCGGCTTGGGGGGAATCGCCATGCGGCCCGTTCAACGATCACGCTGTGTAAGTCTCGCTGATTGGCTCGCATCTGCACGGGCGTTCGTCCGTGAAGATGCCGGCCCGACCGCCACGGAATACGCCGTCCTGCTGGCGCTGATCGTCGTCGCCTCCGTGAGCATGATTACCTCGCTCGGCAATCGGCACGCCGAAATCTGGCATGCCATCGCCGACGCGACCCAGGGCAGCGTGGGCGGGCCATAACAAGAGCCGCGCCGGCTGGCGCGGCTCGCAAAGCCGCACCACCACCGCCGTCGGCTCAGGGCAGCCGTATGAACCCCATCTATTCAGACCACATCGGCGACACTACCGCGCAACAGGCCTGCGATCGCTGCGGACGGCCCACTACCCGGCGTGAATCCGACGCGGTCACCCGTTCGGTGCGCGCCCGCTGCCCGCGCTGCGCCCGGCGCGAATCCTCCCATAACCTGCTACTGCTGTTGATCCTGGCACTTGGCGTCGCCGTATGGGCCATGCAGTTTCGACCTTTCTGATGCGACCGCGCGGCGCAGCAACACGCATCGATCGCGCCACGGGCGGGGTCGATGCGGGTGCGCCTTACAGTCTTGGTTTTCCCGTCTCTGGATGCTAGTGCCCCGGCGCTTGCGTGGGGGCGACCGACGGCACCGTTTTCTGCGTGGCATCGATGGGCGCCAGCGGCGGCGTCGGCAGCACTTCCTTCGGTTTGCCCGCCAGCACGCGATCCAATTCGGTCCGCAGCGCGCCCTCCGCCACCTCGCCCGGATAGACGCTCTCGATCAGACCCGCCTTGTTGATCACGAACGTGCACGGATAGCCCGTCACCTTGAAGGGCATCGCCACCTTCTGGCTGGGATCATGCGCCATCGTGAACGTCAGGTTATTCTGCTTGGCGTGTTCGCCTAGCATTTCGGCCGTGAACGGTTGCTGCCGGTTCTTGCGATCTTTATAGTCGTCCAAGCTCACGCCCACGACGCGCACGCCCTTCTCTTTGTAAGCATCGTGAATCTTCTGGATGGTGGGCAGCTCGTTTCGGCAATGCGGGCACCACGTGGTGTAGAACACCAGCACCGTCGGCGGGTTTTCGCCGGTACCCACGACTAGCGAATCGCCCGTCAGCGTGCGGATTTCAGTCGGGGGGGCCGGCTTGCCGACCATTTCCAGAACTGGATTGGGTTTGGGCGGCGCGGGCTTGGCCGGCGCCCGGATCGCAACGTTCATGACCGGCAACTGCGTGTCATCGGTCTTGATGGTCAGCGTGCGGCCCGTCTCGGGCGGCATGTAGTTCGGCGGGAATTCCAGATTGATCAGCCATGTCTGCCGCGTGGCCGACGGCTGACCCGGCGCGGTCGGCGGCTGCTGCGTCTGCTGCTCGCTGAACGTGACCTTCACGTCCGGATCATCCACCTCGGCCGATGTGACCTTGATGGGCTCCTTGCCGTTATTGAACAATTGCACGGCCCGTGGCTGAGCGGTCGGCTGCGGCGCGGTCAACACGATCTGCTGCTGATTAAGCTGCAGGCGCGGCGGCAGCATCGCGAAAGCCGTGAAGTCGACCGACGGCTGTTTCTCGATGTTTGTGCGATAGCGGAAGATGCTCCGCATCTGTCCTTCCGCAAACGGCGGAACGCCTTTGACCGTCGCCTTAAAGACCTTGCCCTTCTCGATTTCGTCAAGGGTCGCGGCGAAGCGGTCGCTGCCCGTGACCGGATCGGCCTCCAGCGTCAGCGGCTGCTCGGTGTTGTTCGTGATGGTGACCACCTGCGAGACTTCCTGGTCCGGCGACGTGAGATTGCCGAGGTTGACCATCTTCGGCTCGATCTTCACAAACGCCTTCACCAGGGCCTTGATGGTCAGAATCGTGGAGGGCTGCGCCGCATCGGAGCTGCTCACCGTGATGGTCTTGGCCACCGGTACGTCGGTGCCAATCTTGGTCGAGTCCAGGCGGGCGCCGACTCGGCCCGTCTCGCCGGGCGCGATGACCTTGGTGTAATCCGGAATCGCGGTGCAGCCGCACGAGGCCTTCACGTCCGTGATCTGCAGTGGCGTGGTGCCTTCGTTGCGAACGGTGAAATAGAACTCGAGCGGATCGCCCAACCAGATGTCGCCGAAGTCGTGCGTCGTTTCGGCGAACGCGATCTTGCCTGAGCCCTGCCCGGCCGGTGTCGGGGCAACCGGGGTGATCGGAGGCGCGGGCGGTGGTGTCGGCTCAGCAGCTTTCACCGCTCCCGGCTCTCGCCGCCCGATCGGATTGACCGACTCAGTCTGCGCGACGGCCGCGCTGATTCCCAGCCCCACGCCCAGCACGCCCGCCAGGCACACGCAACGCTCTGCCATCCGGCCGACACCGATCAGCCGACGGAACATCCTGCTCGCCATCGAGTGCATAACCATCTCCATCTTGTTTTCTAAAAGCAAACCGGCCCGCTGCGGCGGCCCGGAGGACGAATCCTGCATTATACGAGCGGTCGACGCCCCGCTTCAAGGCCGCCGTTGTGGTGCAGGCTTCCAGCCTGCCCAGATGAGCCGTTATCGGCGTCATTCCCGACGTCCGGCCCCGGCGGTACCTATCATCAGAAACCCCGCACGCAGGTCCGCAAGTCCAGCATCCACTGGCTGTCGGCGTTCGGCAGGGCTAGACTGCTCAGCGCCGTCACTTCTTAGACGGAGCGGCCGCCGGTATTAATAGTGCTGGCGGTCGGAATCGCGAGGGCGTAGCTCAGTCGGTAGAGCAACGGCCTTTTAAGCCGTTGGTCCTGGGTTCGAGTCCCAGCGCCCTCATTCCGCCGTGAACCCTTGATAAGCAAAAATACACATGCCACAGTCAGATAGTAATGAGGCGCGCCCAGCCAGCCGCCAGCGCAAGGTCGTCCTGGTCACCGGTTGCAGCAGCGGCATTGGCCGGGCCACGGTCAAAGTCCTCGCGCAGCGCGGTCACCTCGTTTATGCCACAGCCCGCCGACCGGAATCCGTGGCCGAATTGCAGAACCAATTCTCCCAGGCCGAGGGTCACGTGGTCGCGTGCTCACTCGACGTTACCGACCCACACTCCCTCGACGCGGTCGCGCAGCGTGTGCAGCGCGAACACGGCAAGTTGGACGTGCTGGTGAACAACGCCGGCTACGGAGAATTCGGCGCGGTCGAAGACGTGCCGATCGAGCAGTGGCGCCAGCAGTTCGAGACGAATGTCTTCGGCATCGTCCGCACCACGCAGACTTTTCTGCCTCTGTTGCGGGCCGCAGGCGAAGCGCGGCGCGCGGCGCGCCTCATCATCGTTTCGAGCGCGGTGGCGCACATGACCACGCCGCTGATGGGCACCTACAACGCCAGCAAGCACGCGACCCGCTCCGTCGCCGCCGCCCTGCGGATGGAGTTGGCCCGCTGGGGAATTGACGTGATCGAAATCGAGCCGGGATTCATCGCTACGAGCTTCCGCGCCAACGTGCAGCAGCACATCCAACAGACGCCGCGGCGCACGCCCTTCTACCAGGACGCTTACGCGGCTTTCGAAGCGCGTTGGCAGCGGCTCACTTCGGGGAAGCTGGCCCAGCCGCTGGAGGTGGCCAACGCCATTCGCCAGGCCGTCGAGGCGCGGCGGCCGCGCGCCTGCTATCGCGTGACGCTGGCGGCCAAGATGGTGCCGGTGCTGGCGCTGCTGATGCCGCGGCGCGCGCTGGCTTGGGCCACGCTGCGCATCTTTGGGTTGCGATCCACGCTGGGCCGCCGCATCCGGCGGGAGTAAAAACGCAAGAGGCAGTATCCAGGCTCTCTCGTGCCGGACACTGCCCCTCACTACAACCCAGGCTTGACGCCACTGAAGGTGTCGCACTACGCGGCCATCCGGCCGGCTCTCTCTCTCGCGGACGGCAAAATCGCTCTCTCTCTCAATCGTGCCGTCCTGACACCTTAACAGTCCTAGATTTAAGCAGGTGCGCCGCGCCTGAATGCTTACGATGCACGGCCGTGACGAGGCAATCCGTGAGGCTATGGATGCGCTCGCTCTCTCCTAAACCTGCATCCAACTCTATACACAGAACGCCTCATGTTCAAGTCTGGGGCGCGCCGGGACCGGGCACGCCGGCGCGCAAGCCTTGGCGCCGCCGTGATTTGGGTGCAAAAAATATTTCGACTGGCCCCCCCAGCGCAGGAGCGAAAAAACCGCGCGGCCGGGACCGTGATAGAACCCCCCAAGACGCCAAGATGATCAGGTCCGCTTCGCGAACTCGCGGCGCGCCGCGATGATTCCGCCGCTGTTCTTGGCGTCCTTGGCGTCTTGGCGTCTTGGCGGTTAAGCGCTGACATCATGGCGGTTGCCCGCAAATCTGGGCACACCCGTGTCCGCGCGCGCTGCAAAAGCGCGTTTGCGATTCGGCAGTACTCGAATGAGAATGCCCCGCTTGGCTTCGGTACGTCAGGCGGCGCAGGAGCAAACCATGAACATGAATTGTCCGGCATGCGGCGGCTTGATATCAGTTGAAGCCTCGACGGGAACGCTCGTGCGCTGCCCCCTGTGCAATGGAACATTCACGGTGGGCGGCAGCGCAGCGCCCCCGCGTGCCGGTCGGCGCCCCGCCGCGCCAGGGGCTGGCCGTCGGCGCGCTGATCTGCGGCATCGCCGGATTGGCCATGTGTCCAGTGGTCGGCATCGTGGGCCTGATTCTGGGGATCGTCGCGCTGGCCAGGGCGAGCAACCGACCAGACGAGTACGGCGGTAAGGGATTTGCCATCGGCGGCATCTGCACCGGCGGTCTGAGCCTGCTGGTGATTCCGCTGATGATCGCCATTCTCTTGCCTGCCCTCTCACGTGCGCGCGAAATGGCGAAGCGAGTCGTATGCACCGCCAATATGCAGATGATTCACACGGCGATGCAGAATTACGCGCAGCAATACGGCAAACCGGCGGCCGATCTCGATACCCTGGTCGCCAAGGGATTCATCACGCCGCAGCAGCTTACCTGCCCCAGCTCGAATGCCACGCCTGGCAGCCCGCAAACTTCTTACGTGTGGGTCGGCGCGCTCTCGGCCAACCCGCGCTCGGATGATGTGCTCCTATACGAAAGACGCGAGAACCATCAGGAAGGCGCCAACGTTCTCTTCGGAGACGGGCACGTCCAGTTCGTAACGCCCTACTCGCGCGTCGAGGAGCTGGTGCGCCGCACACGCGAGCGCGCCGCCTCGCCCGCAGCCGCTCCGGATAGGTAGTCGTCTATCCGTAATGGGTCCACATCCAGATCACCCTCCGCGTCTTGACGCGCGCCTCCGCGCCAGGCGAGGTTGAACAGCCAGCGTTTTTTGACTCAGAGGCACTGAGGATCTGAGGAGATCTTCGTTCATGTTTCCTCAGCTCCTCAGTCGCTCTGAGTCCATCCGCGACGTATGCCACAACGGGCCGGCCGATGGCATCACGCGCGCTCGTCGTCCATTACCTCAAGATGGAACCGATGTATCAAGCGGTGGAGCAGCGGCGCGAACAGGATGCCGGCGACGGCCAGGAAAACGATACCGGAGAAGAGTGCATACACGGTCGCGAAGAGCTTGCCGCCCGTCGTTTGCAGCGAGTTCACTGGGCCCATGCCGGAGAGGATCATGGCCGCATTAAGGAAGGCGTCGATCCAGGGCAGGCGCTCGAATCCATGGTAACCGGCCGCACCGGCGCCTAGCGCGACCGCGATAATCGCGAAGGCGATCCCGAAGTTGCGCAGCAGCCGCACGAGGAATGACACCCGCGGCAGCAGCGGCTGGCGACGATGCTCGTACATCACAGAGTCTCCTGTCCGATCGCGTTGCTGCCAGATTCCTGCTTGCCCTTGACGCCGCGCAGCGGTATCAACGATCTCGCACCCGCGCCGCGCGGATGGTGCGTCTGGACGTACAGCAGCAGCACCGCGCCGATCACGCTCAATGTGCCGGAAATCCACTGCTTGCCGGTGAGCCGTTCGCCGTACAGGACGGCCGAGGCGCTGGCCGTCACGAACGGTTGCAACAGCAGGATGCCCGAAGCCAGCGCCACGCCCAGCCGTGCAATGCTGGCGTAATAGAAGACGTGCCCCAGGGCAATCCCCGCCAGCGCCGAGATCACCAGCATCATGAGTTGAAATCCGTTCAGATGTCGCACGATCAAGCCATGCTCATCACCGAGCAGCAGCATCGGAACCATCAGTGCGATTGCGGTATAGAGGCTGATCACGGCAAACGAGGTCATGGAGGAGTAGCCGCTCATGCAGCGGCGCACCGCCAGTGCATAGCCGCCGAAGAGCGCCCCCGAGAGGATGCCCAGAATCATCCCGAGTGTGCCCGGTCTCACGGGCATCTCGGCGCGCAACAAAATCATGCTGGCGATTCCGCCGACCACCAGCACCATACCGAACCAATAGCCCCGCCGATACATCAGCCCGCGCTCATCGGGGAACAGCGCGAACGCTCCTATAGTGGCCGCCACGATCTGCGTCCGCAGCAAAAATGTCATCATGCCCGGATCGACGTTGAGGTACAGCACCCACGCGAAGCAGATCTGTCCGGTCGCATTGAACAGCGTCGGCCACAGCGCCGCGCGCCACAAACCGGGTGAGGCCTCTGTAGCCGTGATTTCGCGGATCACGATCGGCAGCCAGAAGAGCGCCGCGATCCCGTAGCGCCAACCGTTGGAACTCCAGGCATCGATCTTGCCCACGAAGTACTTGAGGAACAGCGGCGAGCTAGCCCACCCGGCCAGCGTCATGAGCAGGAAGCAGATGCCTGTGAGCCGACCCTCGCCGGTCATGCCGCGCCGCATGGGTGGATTGTATCGACCTGACGGCTGAGCACCCATTGTTGAAGGCGGTTTAGTGGCTTACGATCCGGCACATTCGAAGGCTCAAACGAGGAAGCTGAAACGATGCCCGATCCAGGCCCCGACAGAATCGATGCGGCGCTCAAGGAGGAGCGCGTCCGAACGGCGATGGACGATCAGGTTCCGATCGGCCGCGATATCGACCCGCTCCCGTCGGTTGCGGGTGCGTCGGGCGGCGCTCACGCGGGCGGATTTATCCTGTCCGATGAGCGCCGCGTCGGAATCAAGCAGCTCAACGACGAGCAGGTTCGCACCTGGTCCCTCGAGCAGAAGGATCGCTGGTGGCTGGAGAACGTTTTCCGCGGCAACATGCCGCAGCTCACGCTCCGTTCGGGACTGACGGGATTTCTCCTGGGCGGCATTCTCTCGGCCACCAACCTTTACGTGGGGGCCAAAACGGGCTGGACGCTGGGCGTCGGCATCACTTCGGTAATCCTGGCGTTCGCCTTGTTCAAGGCGCTTGCCAGTGTTGGGCTGGCGCGCGAGTTCACCATTCTCGAAAACAACGCCATGCAGTCGATCGCGACGGCGGCCGGCTACATGACCGCGCCGCTGATCTCCAGCCTCTCGGCCTACATGCTGGTCACGAACCAGGTCATTCCCACCAAGGTCATGATGATCTGGATCATGGTCATCGCGATCCTGGGTGTGCTGTTTGCATTTCCCATGAAACGGCGCTTCATCAACGATGAGCAGCAGCCGTTCCCGGAAGGGCGCGCCTGCGGCGTGGTGATGGAGGCACTGCACACCGGCGACGCGGCCGTCGGTCTTCTCAAGGCCAAGGTGCTGCTGGTCGCAGCGCTCACCGCTGGCTTGATCCGGGCGGTGCAGGGCGAAGGGATCATGGGACTCGTGCAGCACAAGCTATTCCGGGTCCCCAGGGAGAAGGTCTGGCATTTCCACGAGAATCTCGACGACTACTACTATGCGCTCGCCGGCAAGTTTGGATTATGGATGCCGAAGATCGCCGGCACGCCGCTGCGCGAGTTGGCGCTGCGACCGGCCCTCGATCTGGCGATGATCGGGGCCGGCGGGCTGATGGGAATTCGGACCACCATCAGCCTGCTCATCGGTGCGCTGCTGAACTTCGCCATCATCGCGCCCATCATGATTCACACCGGGCATATCACGGGACGCACGCAACCCGACGGCAGCGTCACGTTCGGCCGCACGCTGCTCTTGAACTGGGGCCTGTGGTGGGGCGTGGCCATGATGGTCGTGGCGTCACTGGTGGGCTTCTTCGCCAAGCCCGAGATTGTGATCGGCGCGTTCAAGGGCCTGCTGGGCAAGCGCCGCAGCGGCGCGAATCTCCTGAAACACATCGAGTTGCCGCTGAGCGTTTTCGTCATCGGCATTCCGATCGTGGGAGCCGTGACCATCTGGATGGCGCATCTGTTCTTCGGCGTGAAGATCTGGCACGGGGTGATCGCCATCCCGCTGGTCTTTATCTTGAGCCTGATCGCTGCGAATTCGACGGCCCTCACTTCGATCACCCCGACTGGTTCACTCAGCAAAATCACCCAGCTCACCTTCGGCGCGCTGGCCCCGCAGAATATGCAGACGAACCTGATGACGGCCGGCATCACGTCCGAGGTCTCCAGCAACACGGCGAACCTCTTGATGGACATCAAGCCGGGCTACATGCTCGGCGGCAAACCGCGCCA